>JBEKXM010000348.1:0-5340 GCA_049512115.1 Tepidisphaeraceae bacterium
CTGATCTCGCGGTCCGTCATCCCCCGGCCATGGCCCGCCGGCCGATTCACCGCCTCCACCGTCGCCCGCCGGC
Source organism: Tepidisphaeraceae bacterium (assembly GCA_049512115.1). Classification (GTDB taxonomy): domain Bacteria; phylum Planctomycetota; class Phycisphaerae; order Tepidisphaerales; family Tepidisphaeraceae; genus PALSA-1353. The sequence continues at coordinate 74 of JBEKXM010000348.1, forward strand.
TGGCGCTCTCGGGGGGCATTTTCGCTGCTTGCCTGCTGGTGTTCTGGCTCTTCACGTGGGCTTGTTACGCTTTCCGCTTTCTTCCGTCGCCGCATTCGCCCGATCAATTCACTTTTGAGGATACGCTGCAGTATTTCGCCAGACATGAGGCGCGTGGCCAAAGCTCCGATCCATTCCACGTTCCGCCGGCCGCAATTGACGATTTCGTCCGTCGTTGGCAGCCACCGCTTGGGGTCAAGCTCATCGAGTTTGGAAACGCGCATCATCTTCTTCCGCAGAGCTGTCTGACGGGCCTGATGCGCGTTGACGCGGTTTCCCAGGCCCGCGTGACATTTTTGTGCGGCAAATTCTCGGTCACGGGATGGTGGTATTACTTCCCGCTGGCGATGCTTTTCAAAACGCCGGTGGCGACGCTGCTGGGATTGGCCGCCGCGGGCGCCGCCCTTATCGCGCGGCTTCGCCGCCGCCCCGCGCCCGACCCCTGGCCGCTCCTCGCCATCGTCCTTTTGCCTGCGATCTACTTGCTGGCGGCGATGGGTTCCAACGTCGACGTGGGCATTCGCCACATTCTGCCGGTTTACCCGTTTCTCTTCATATTCCTGGGTATCGCCGCCGCCGGAGCATGGAATTCATCTAACCGCCGCGCGCGATGGATCGTCTGGCTGCTGACCGTTGGATTGGCGGCGGAAACCGCGTTTGCCTGTCCCAATTACATTGCGTTCTTCAATGTTGCCTGCGGCGGCTGCCGCGGCGGATTGCGGTTGCTCGGCCAATCCAACCTCGATTGGGGCCAGGATCTTCCCGCCCTGGCGGCTTGGCAGGCCGACCACCCCGATCGGCAACTTTATCTGCTCTATTGGGGAAGCGCCGATCCTCGCTATTACGGCATTCGATACATTAATCTCGATCAGAGCACCGCGCCTCCCGACCAGACCATTCCCGGACGGGGCCGGCCGGCGTACGCCATCGGTTCGGTCGTGCTGACCGATCCCTTCGTCCGCAATTCGCAGAAGAGCCTGTTCGATTCCCTCCAGGATCGCCAACCCATCGCCGTTCTCAATGGCTCGATCTACATTTACGACGCGCCGGTGTTCGGGGGTGGAAATGCCACCGGAACGGATGTTCATTGATCCTTTAACAAATCCTCCAATTTCCTGGATGACGGTGGCGGGAGAGACACCTACGATGCAGTTACGCGCTCAACCCAAAGGAGATTCAGCACCATGAGCAGCACTTTGGAAATCGGAAAGAAGCTGGTGGAACTTTGCCGGCAGGGAAAGGCCGCCGAGGCCATCGATACGCTTTACGGCCCCAAGATCGTGAGCATTGAGGCGCAAGGCTCCCCATCCATGCCGCAGCGGATGGAGGGCCTGACCACAATCAAGGGCAAGACCGAATGGTGGGAAAAGAATCACCAGGTTCACAAAGCCGAAGCGGAAGGCCCCTGGCCGCACGGCGACCGGTTCATCGTTCGATTCAAATATGACGTGACGGCCAAGGCTGGTCCTATGGCGGGAAAGCGAATGGTAATAGACGAAGCCGCTCTTTACACCGTTAAGGGCGGAAAGATCGTGCAGGAGGAGTTCTTTTACAGCATGGGGGGATGAAGGGAATCGCCTATTGTCTATTTCCTATTTCAGGCGCATATCAATAGGCAATTCTCCATTTCGTTCCCGTTCGTGCCTTGGCGGGAAAAATCCATTATCCTTTCGGCATGTCCATTCGAGTCGGCATTGCGGGAGTCAGCGGGTATGGCGGCGGGGAATTGCTGCGCCTGTGCGCGGGCCATCCGGCATTTGAGGTTGTTTATGCGGCCGGGGAAACGACGGCGGGGCAAAAGCTCGTCGCGCGGTTTCCGGGGATTTCGCCGAAGTTGGCGGAACTGGTGATCCGGAAATGGGACCCCCCTTCGCTGCCGAAACTGGATTTGCTGTTCGCGTCGTTGCCGACAGGGCAATCCAAGGCGGCCCTGGCCGCCGTGCCGGCGGGCGTCAAGATCGTCGACGTCGGCGGAGATCATCGGTATGTCGATGGCTGGACGTATGGCCTGGCTGATGTGTGGCCGGAAAAAATTCGCGGGGCAACTCGCGTGGCCAATCCCGGTTGTTATCCCTCGGCCGCGCTGCTGGCGATCGCGCCGATCGTGGCTGGCGGTTTGGCCGACATCCGGCAAATCATCATCGACGCCAAGAGCGGCATCAGCGGCGCGGGACGTGGCGGCGGAGAGTCACAGCTCGGATTCGCCGAGGTGAACGAGGACGTCTGGGCCTACGGCCTGCCGAAACACCCCCACGTTCCGGAGATGACGGCGACGGTCATTCAGCTTGCGCGGAAATCGGAGACGAAAATCATCTTCGCGCCCCATCTGGTTCCAATGACGCGCGGCATCCTGGCGACATGTTATCTGGCCGGAAAGACCACCACGGCGCAATGCCTGGAATCGGCCCGGAAATTCTACGCCAATCGGCCGTTCGTGCGCGTCGTGGATCAGTTCCCGCACAGCAAATGGGCGACGGGATCCAATCTTGTCTTCGTTTCTTATGCCGTGGCGGGAGACAACGTAATCGTCGCCCTGGGCGCGATCGACAATCTCGGCAAAGGCGCCGCCGGCCAGGCCGTGCAGAACGCGAATTTGATGTTCGGAATTGCGGAAACCTTGGGATTGGAAGGCGTTCCGTTTTGGCCATGATTCCTGCCTGAATCGAGGAACACTATGGCAATCGAAGTAAAATGGTTTTATGCGCAGGGTGGACAGCAAAGTGGTCCGATCTCGGCGGCAGATCTTAAAGAGTTAATCGGCCGTGGTCAGATCGGGCCGGCGGACATGGTATGGCACGAGGGAATGCCGAAATGGGCGCCCGCCGGAGAAATGCCCGAATTGATGCCGCCTCAGGCGGCCGGCACGGTGACCGCGGCCAAGCCGATCACCGTAGGGTATTACACTTCCACGCTGGGCTTTCCGCAGCGCGCCGTGGCGAATCTGAGGGGCCACGCGACACCGCGCGGCGACACTGGCGATTGGCCGCTGGATGATGTCCGCATCAGCCACTTCGAGGAGACGGTGAAGCTGCGTAAGAAAGTTGCGGCGGCGGCTTCGCTGTACAGATCGCTGTTGCTGCTTACGGCGATTTCGTTTGCCGTGATGCTGCCGGTCTCCCTGTTCGCGGTTTTTTCGGCCGGTAACTCAGCACGAGCAATGAGCGTCGGAATTTTGCCGATCACCGGCGTCATGCTGGGATTCTGTTTCTTGTATTACTTCGCGAACAGGGCGACTCGCAAATCGCAGCGATGGGCGCCGCTGACGATGTTCATCATTTTCCTGGCTTCCGGGGTTCTCCAAGTTGTATCAATTCTCGGACTCTCGGCAGCGCCTGTCGCAACGGGTCCTGGCCCTGGTCTTCCCGCCCCGTTCGTTGGATTGATTATCGTCCTGGTCTTCGTGGCTGCATTTGCATATGTTTCGTGGAGGGCGTTCGCCGCCATCCCGCAATATCTCGCCCAACCGGCGTGGTGCCAGGAACTGATTGTGAAGGCGGGGCTGTAATCATGGCGTGGAAGTGTTCACCGATTGCACAAAAACCCGCCATCTCTGGGGCGGCCAGACGATGCCGACGACTCTGCCACTAAGCTGGTCCCGTGGCGTAGCGCCGGGCTGGTGATCTTCAAACGATGGCCAGAGGCGCGCGTCATAGGAGAACCGGTTGTTGTCACCGAGGAGGAAATATTCGTCCGGGCCGAGGGTAATGGGCCTGCCCCAGCAGCCGTTGGCGGCGGCCATCGGCTCGGCATCGAGCATCGGCGTGTTCCAGGTATCGACGGCGAAATAAGGCCCAACGTTCGGCGGTAGCGTGGCGGGCTTGCCGTTGATCAGCAGCGCCGATCCCGTGATCTCGACCGTGTCCCCGGGCATGCCCACGATGCGCTTGCAGAGATTCTGGTACGGCAACTCCGCGTCGGGAGGAGCATTCACTCCGACGATATCCCAGCGCTGGTACGATTGTTTTCTGAAGTTAAGGAAGAAATCGCCTGGGGAAACGTTGGGGCCCATGCTGTCGGTCGGGGTGAAGCAGATCTCGAACCAATTATTCTGGAGATATCTGATGGTTCCGTAGCATTCGGCAAGTCCGCATGCACCAAGAATGGCCCCGAAGATAAACCGGCTCGACGCATTGCCGAGCATTGGCCGTGGCGAGCGTTTCCCGCAACGCGACGCATGGGCCATTTGGAGGAGTTGAACGATAACGCCGAGCGGCAGAAGGACGATCAGCGCGGGAAGAAATTGCGGCCAGAATAATATGGATACGACGGCGGCGGCCAGGGATGTCCACACGATGCACCACACCGCGCCCCACCGCGGTTTGCCAGAGACGAGATGCCCCAGCCCCGGCCAGACCATTGCCGCACTAACCGCAAGAAACGCCCGGCCCCGTTCGTACCGTTCGCGCTCAGCCGATTCGGGATCGCCCGACAGGTATGCGATATCTTCCAATGTATAGTTGGGAGTCGTCTGGGTCATCCGAATCTCGATGGTCTATCGGCAAATCCGGATGACGACTCAAGACCCGCGAGATGAAAGAATCAACGCGCCTGGTTCCCGCTCTGGGAAACAGGTTCCGGGCCGCCGGATTTGCCTTGCGTTCGCACCTTTAAGGCCTGAACCACGGCGGGAATCAGTGAAATGACAATGATCGCCAGCACCACCAATTGGAAATGCGTCCGCACGAACGCGATGTGGTTGAAATAATATCCGGCCAGCGAAAGCGTCACGACCCAGAGAATTCCACCGCTGATGCTGAAGCCGATGAATCGGGCGAAGGGCATTTCTCCGATCCCCGCGACGAACGGGGCAAACGTGCGGATGATCGGAACGAACCGGGCAAGAATGATGGTCTTGCGGCCGTGCCTTTCATAAAAACTATGCGCTTCCTGCAAATGGCGTTTGTTGAGAAGCCAGGACGATTCGCGGCTGAAAATACTGGGTCCGATTCTTCGGCCGATGCTGTAATTGAGGACATCCCCGCAGTTGGCGGACAAACAAAGCAGAACGACCATCAGCGGCAGATGGATCGGCGACCCTGACGCCGCCGCCAGCGCTCCCACCGCGAACAGCAGCGAATCACCGGGCAAGAACGGCCAAACAACCAGTCCGGTTTCGCAGAACACAATGACCGCCAGCAGGATGTAAACGCCCACCTGATGCGATGAGGCAAATAAGTTCAGATTGCTTTCGAGGTTGAGGTAAAAGTCGATGGCTTGGTGGATCATGG
>JBEKXM010000349.1:0-5337 GCA_049512115.1 Tepidisphaeraceae bacterium
CCCGATTGCTGACCTCTCATCGGCGCAACACCCGGTTCGCTTAACAGATCACCGGCAATTTTTGCCGGGCGGGTGGAAACTGTCGCGTGAATCGACCGTTCCGTATCTGCCGGTTTGGATCCCCCTTTTTATCGGACCTCAGATTTTCCGATCCGGCAAAAGCCCCTTCCATGCCGTGGGATGAACCTCCAGATAATATCTCCCGCCGCTGGCGCGAACCTGGACCGGAAACCCAAACGTCCGCGAAAGGATCTGGGGCCGAAGCACCGCGTCCATCGCCCCCGATGCCGCCGGTCGGCCGTCTTGCAGGAGCAGCACCTGCGACGTCCGCGGCGGCAATTCCTCGATGTGATGGGTGATGAGCACCACCGTCGTCCCCCCGCCGGTTTCCAACAACGTCTCAATCGTCGCCAAAACCTGCTCGCGAGCCAGGGGATCCAACCCGCTGGTCGGCTCGTCGAGGATCAACAGTCCCGGCCGGGTCACCATGGCCCGGGCGATCAGGCTGCGCATGCGTTCGCCGCTGCTCAACGACGCATAAGAATGATCCACTACCGCGCTCAATCCGAGCAACCGCAGCAATTGCTCCGCCTGGCGGGTCATCTCTTCGTCGGGCGTCTCATACAATCCGATGCTGCCGAAATACCCGGTCAGCACCACCTCGCGTGCCGTCAGGGCCGGATCAACGTCGTACGGCCCGGCGGCCTGAACGAGGCGGATGCGCCGGCGAAGCTCGGGCAGGTTGGCCTCGCCGAATCGGCCTCCCAGCACGCTGCACTGCCCCGCCGTCGGCCAGAGATGGCAGGCGGCAATCCTTGCCAGCGTGCTCTTGCCGCTGCCGTTGGGACCGAGGATCGCCGCCAGCGATCCGCAACCGACCCGCCAGTCCACGTCGCGAAGAATCCACCGCCCGTCGCGCATCACGCCGACCCCCCGCATCTCGATCGCGTCCACGCCGGGCGCATTCGCGCCCTGCTGTTGCCCGGCCGCCGCCAAGTCATTAGTGTTCACCTCCTCAATGTAAAGGATCGCTCGATGACCGCAAATGCCCACCCGCGCCGATTCGTCCCCGACGACCTGGACCCCTCCGTTTTCCCTCAGTTGCAAGCCCTCTACGAAAACCTTCTCGACCGCCCGATCGAAACCGTCGAGCAACTGGCGAGTTGGTTGGCGGACTTTTCGGAGCTGGCATCGGTCGTCGACGAATACGGCAGCCGCCGATATATCGACAAGAGCTGCCATACCGACGACGAGGCCATCAAACGTCGCTTCCTTCAGTTCGTCGAAGAGGTGGAGCCGATGGTCAAACCGCTGGCTTTCGCGCTGCAAAAGAAATATCTGCAATCACCGGCGCGGCGGAAACTGGACGGCCAGCGGTTCGAGGTGCTCGATCGCCGCTGGCGGGCTGAGGTGGAGATATTCCGCGACGAGAACGTCTCCCTGGAGACTGAAATCACGCGGAAAGTGACGGAGTACGACCAGATCAACGGGCAAATGACGGTCGATTTCCGCGGCAAAGAACTGACGATGCAGCAGATCGCGCGTTTTCTGGAAGACCCGGACCGCCCCACTCGCCAGGAGGCATGGGAAGCCGGCGCGCGCCGCAGGCTCGTGGATCGCGAGCCGATCGAAGCGATTTTCGATGCGCTCTTTCCGCTCAGGCACAAGATCGCGTTGAACGCGGGGCTGAGCGATTACCGCGCCTTTCAATGGAAGGCCAACAAGCGGTTCGACTACACGCCGGAGGATTGCCTCCGGTTCTCGGATGCCATCGCCGAAACCTGCGTGCCGATCGTTCGCCGGCTCGACCGCCAGCGCGCCGCCGACATGAACCTCCAAATCCTCCGGCCGTGGGATTCCGCCGCGGACCCCAAAGGCCGCCCGCCGCTTCGGCCGTTCGACGAAAACCAGATCGACGAGTTTGTCGCCAAGACTCGGGAAATCTTCAACCGCCTGTCGCCGGCGCTGGCGGGAGATTTCGATCAGCTACGCGGGCGCGGAAACCTCGATCTGCAAAGCCGCAAGGGGAAACAGCCCGGCGGCTATCTCATGCCCCTGGAGGAATCGCGCCAGCCGTTCATTTTCATGAATGCCGCCGGATTGCAGCGCGACGTGGAAACCCTCCTGCACGAGGGCGGACACGCATTCCACCACCTCGCCGCGTCGGGGGAGGATTTGGTCTTCCTCCGCTCCGCTCCCATGGAATTCTGCGAGGTCGCCAGCATGAGCATGGAATTGCTCGGCAGCGAGCACCTCGCAGTCTTCTACAACGACGCCGACACCGCTCGCGCCAAACGAAAACTGATCGAGGGAATCATCTATTTCTTTCCCTGGATGGCGATCATCGATTCGTTCCAGCATTGGCTCTATACCCATCCGGCCCACGACCGGCAGGAGCGCCAGGCGGTCTGGCTGTCCCTGCTCGACCGCTTCGGCGGAGTCGTGGACTGGACGGACTGGGAACCGGTTCGCGAATCGCTCTGGCAACGCCAGGGACATCTCTTCCACGCCCCGTTCTACTACGTCGAATACGGCATCGCCCAACTCGGGGCATTGCAACTGTGGATGAAAGCCAAGCAGGACCCGCATCTGGCGCTGGCCAATTACCGTTCGGCCCTGGCCCTGGGCGGCACGCGGCCCCTGCCCCGGCTTTTCGCCGCGGCGGGAATCGCTTTTGATTTCTCCCAAAAAACCCTGCGACCCCTCATGGACGCGCTCGAAGAAGAATTGGATCGACTGCCCCTATAGGATTTGGGCCATGAACTCACAACCGATCGACATCAAGACTAAAGACGGCGTGGCGCCGTGCCATCTGTTCAGTCCGCAAAGCGGACGACATCCCGCGGTGATCCTTTACATGGATGCCATCGGCATCCGGCCGGGACTTTGCGATATGGCCGAACGATTGGCGTCCAACGGCTACTGCGTGCTGCTTCCCAATCTCTACTATCGTTCGGCGCCCCCGCCGTTCGATGCGAAAACCGCGTTCAAAGAAGGCCCGGAAAGAGCCCGGCTGATGCTCCTGCTCCAGTCGCTCAACAATACAATCGTCATGGAAGACACGGCGAGCTTTCTGGACTTTCTAACGACCCATCCGGCCGTCGCCGGCCGGAAGATCGGCTGCGTCGGCTACTGCATGGGCGGCGGATTCGCCCTGTCGGCCGCGGGAACGTTTCCCGATCGGGTCGCCGCCGCCGCCTCGCTGCACGGGGCGCGCCTGGCCACGACTCAGCCCGACAGCCCCCATCTCCTGGCCCCCAAAATGCGCGCCGCCGTTTACGTCGGCATCGCCGGCATCGATCCGCACTTTTCGACCGAGGAAAGGCATCGCCTCGAATCCGCGCTCCAATCCGCCGGGGTGCGCCATACGGTCGAGGTTTATGCGGATGTCAAACATGGCTTCGCCGTGAACGATACCCCCGTGTACGACCGCCCGGCTTCCGAACGCCATTGGCAACGGATTCTTAAGCTGTTTGCGGAGAACCTCGCGGCGGAACGTTAGACGTTCCGGTAAAGAGCCATTTGGCGCATTTGACACTTTTCAATGTATAACCGAGAAGGTGACGGGTTGCCTGTCGCACATAACATGTTAATGCATAGGTACTTATAATTCTTTAAACTCCATGATTGTGTTTGGCGCGCGGGAAAGGTGTCAAATTTATCATTAACTTGCCTTTTCGGTGACTTATGAGAGAAAACTCGCCAAGTTTCTTATCCCACATTTCGTGACTGAATGCGCTGCGTCTGAACGGCATTCTATTTCCTCGACGGATGGCGTTTGTACATATCGCGCGGCTGCGACGGTCTGGTGTGCTGGCGGCATGGTCGCAGATTCGGATCGCGGGCTCGTTATGTTACGCGTCGCATCATTCGAGCCGCGTTTTGGGCGTTGTTTCGCTGTGCTGCCTGAACAAGGGCACTACGATTTGAAGCTATTTCCCCTCGGTTCCCAAAGCATTGGCGTTGCCTTAGTATTGCAAATAATACGCTGGAATGCCCACTTGATGATTGATTCCGTAGCTCATCTTTTCGTTGACTCCTTCTTGATGGCCTCTTTTACCTTTGCCACGTCCGGGCCTGCTCCTGCCCCCTCGTAAAAGGAGAGGTCCTCGTCGATTCCGACTAGCTGGAGGCACTGGCCTCCTGGCACCTGGAAATAAAGGTGAGGGTCCGGTATCGGACCATGTTGGATTACCTGCGGGGGTATGCAGCGGGCAAAAAGGAGCATACTTTCGGTCGTCCGCGCACATGTATCTCGGCCGATCAGCGAAGCAATATGCCGCACTCGGGGCAGGCGCCCGATACATTGCCGCTCAGGTCATATCCGCAGGGCGCAAATCCCCTGGCAATGGCAGCCGATAATGGAATAGGCGGTACGAGCATGGGCACAATTGTGTTGGATTACGCGCAGCCGTGGGATGATCAGAGGCGACGGGTCATTAGCTGGCTGGAAGGCGCTGTGCTGGCGGGGGCGGGAATTCTGTTGCCGCTCGGCTGTTTCGCCGCGTCGTTGAATCGATATCCCGGCGGGCCGGACTTTCAGCGGGGGAAATGGTTTGACTACCTGACACTGGTGCCGAGCGTGAGGGCGAGCGGGCCATTTGCGCCACTACTGTTTGCGGCGACGTACGCCATGGCGGTGCTGGTGATTGCGCCACATCGGGTCGTGCAAAGCTGGCTGCTTCGTTGGGCCCTATATAGCGGCACGATTCTGGCAGCGCAGTACACGCTGATTCAGGCCATTGCCTTCGCCGAGCCGGGTGCGCTGCTGAGCGTTGGTACCATCGTCGCAGTCGGCGCAGCGGGGATCGCGACGCTGCTGGCGCTGGGCGGACTGTGGGTGATCCCGCGGCTGCCGCGCATCAAGCCCGCATATTGGCTGCCGTGCGCGATCCTGATGCCTGTTGCGGCGGTCGTGGGCTGGCGAATTGCGCTGCCGGTCATCCTCCTCAGTGCGATGCTGGTTGCTATAGTCGCGCCAGCGCTGACCCTGGCGGTGTATCTGCGAGTCTCGTACATCGTATGGAAACTGGCGCAACAGGAACCGCGCGCAGGTGGGCGCATAGGGCTCCGTGTGCCACTCGCGTGGCTAACCACTTACGGCACAGCGTGGGTGCTTGCAGTCATCGACGCGATCGATCTCTACAACTCGCTGCCCAAAACACCGCCGGACTGTTAACCCCCGCCCTCGCATCTGGACAGACTCAAACGGCCTTAGAGCGTGTTATGCACTTTATCATGCCCCGCGATGGGCCGGAAAAGGCCCGAATGCGAGGCGGAGGGCCGAAAAGTATCTGAAGTAGATACGTTGAGGCCCGACAACGAAGCAGGCGGGCC
>JBEKXM010000350.1:0-6303 GCA_049512115.1 Tepidisphaeraceae bacterium
CCGTGAATCAAGCCGAGCCCTGAGCATTTCGAGCCCGCCCACCGCGCTCGCGGATGAACGTCGCGACTCAAAAAATGCCCGCCATGCGCATTTATCCCCTCGCCCCATGTACTCATGGGGAGGCGGAAGGCGAAGACTCCGCCAGGGCGAGGGGCGATTTCCCAACCGTTTGGCCGCCGCACTTGTGCGGCGCGTTGTATTCGTCCCTCGCAAACGGCCACTCTTGCCAAGCTAAACTCCAAACTTCGGTATATTGCGCAAAATTGCCGACGGCGTTCGGAAGATGTGCATTTGGGAAATCCCGTTTATCAATACGTGGGAATTGCATGATTGTATAATGTATGTCAGGTTAGATACCCTCCATTGGTAATGCGGAGCGAGAAGATGCGTGGATCTCGGCGAAGGTATCTGATGGTGGCGGCTTCCGCTGCCGGGGCGATTTCCATTTCCACGACAAAATCGTTCGGACAATTGGCCGCGTTTCCCGGGGCATTGGGGTTCGGGGCGAATGCGACGGGCGGGCGCGTCGGCACGGTCGAGGTGGTGTCGAATCTCAATTCCTCCGGCGCCGGGTCTTTCGCGGCGGCGGTCACCGTGCCCAATTCCATCGTCGTGTTCACCGTGGGGGGCTACATTAGTCTGGGCGGGGAGATAGCCATTGCGCGCAACGTCACCATCGAGGGGCAAACCGCGCCGGGCCAGGGGATTGGGCTGATGGACGGGGAGATATCGTTCTCCAATTCCAGCAACGACATTGTGCGCGACATCCGCGTCCGGCAGGGCACCGGGAGCGGCGTGAACACCTCAAAATCCGGCGTCCAAATGGATGGCGGAAGCAATATTATTCTCGATCACCTTTCGGTTCAGTTCGGCCAATGGGACACGATGGACCTGACCAACTCCTCGAATGTGACGGTGCAGAACTCGATCCTCTCAGACGCCATCCACCAGCAATTCGGCATTCATGGTCAGAGCGACAGCAACATGACGTATGCGTATAACGTGTTTGCCAACGATCACAATCGGAATCCGGTGCAGGCGGGTTTCACGTCGGGCAACTCGGGCGGCACGCGCCAGGAGGACGTGGTCAACAATTATTTCATCACCGGCCCATCGACGACCAGCAACAGCGACGCGGCGTTTTACCAGGTGGACAGCGGCGACCAGATGTACGCCTCGGGCAATATGGAGGACAGCAACAAGAACGGCGCTCTGGACGGCTCGGCGGTTTCAGCCAGCGGCGCGACGGCCGAAAGTGTGCCGTGGTTCGCCTCGACATCGACGATGCCCACGTTTACCGCGGCCGGCGCGTATGCCTACGACACGACTTATGCGGGTCAGTCCCTGAGCCGTGATTCGCTCGATTCTCTCGACATCGGCCAGGTGGAATCGCTGGGCACGACCGGCGGCACGGCATCCACCGGCGACCATCTTTACACGTCGCCGAGCCAGTCCGGGTTGTCCAACGGCGGTTATGGCACGATCACCGGGGGGACGCCTCCGACCAGTTCCGCCAACGACGGGATTCCCGACACCTGGGCGACGACGCACGGGGTTGCGACTTGGGCGGCGGCGCACGGCACGACGACGGCGAATCCGGCGTTTGCGATGGTGCTGGACCCGCTGGGGTATTCCCAGATCGAGGACTACGCCAACTCGCTGGCGGACCAGTTTGTGAGCCAGACCTGGAGCGCCGCCAGCGGGAACTGGACGACGGCGGCCAATTGGAGCTCCACGTTGCCCGGCATATTTCAACATGCGTTGATTCGGGGCACCGGAACCGCGGATGGCTCGGTGACCATCACTACCTCCGGCAATCTCGCCGAGAGTTTGTCCATCGGCGGCAACGGACTGAGCGCCGGCGAGCAGGTCAATGTTTCATCCGGCGGCGGCTTGACCGTCGAAGACACGATCTTCGTGGGAGATCAGAACAACAGCACGTTGGCGATATCGGGCGGTTCGGTAATCGCTTCCAACGTGCAGCTCGGCGACACGGTCTGGGATTCCGGCGGTACTGCGACGAACTACATCGGAACATTGAATCTCACCGGCGGCACGCTCCAGACCGGGCAATTGGTGCAGGGGGCCGGCACACCCGGAAGCTGGACAACCGGCGCGAATTGGACCTGGTCGGGTGGAACCCTCGAGGCCCAAACAACGGGGCTGTTTGTCAACGCTCCGGCGACCCTTGGTTCCGGCGGGGCGATACTCAACACCAACGGCGCAACCGCCACGCTCACCGGCGTTCTCAGCGGCTCCGGCAGTTTCACCAAAAATGGCGCCGGCCTGGCGATCCTCAGCGCGGCCAACACCTATACCGGCGGCTCAAATATCAACTTGGGCGCGGTCGAGGCGGCCAACAACCAGTCCCTGGGAACGCAAACCGTCACCATTAACATTGGCGACGGTCTGCAACTGGCAAATGGCGTTTCGATTGCCAACACCATCGTCGCCAACGGCGGCGCAAGTGAAGTGGTCGATGTTCCCTTCGCAAACGCCTCGGCAACCCTCGCCGGTAATATCTCCCTGGCTTCGCAAGGTTCCGATCAATATCGAGTCGGCGTCAGCGGGACCAATGCCACGCTGATGCTTACCGGAGCGAGCACCGTCAGCTCGGCCATCTCGTTGATTACGCGCGGCAACATCGTCTTCGCCCAGAACGGTTCTCTGAACGTCGCCAACAACGGTGTGGAAATTGGGCGGTACAGCACCACATCATCGGTGAACCTCACCGTTCAAGACAATGCCTCGATCTCGGCCACGTCGATTTCGCTGGGCGGGCTCAACGGATCGTCGGACGATCTGAACACGAACGTGACGTTGCTCGGCGGCGGCGCGCTTAACGCGAATACCGGCAGCCTGAACATCGACAACTCCCTCACCACCAACAATACGACGACGTTGACCCTTTCGGGAACATCCAACGTGTATGCCGGAAACATCGTCGAGACCAGCACCGCGACGGGACATGTTGCAACAGTCAACCTCAACGGCGGAACCATCAACGCCACGGCGAACGATCCCTCCGGCGGAAGTTTTGTTCCCGTTTTGAATGCGGCGACGTTCAACGTGAAGACCGGCGGGGCGATCGTCAATAACGGCGGGTTCAGCATCACCCTCGCCCAACCGCTGTTGGGTACGACCGGTGACGGCGGGTTCACCTCGGAGGGCGGCGGGACAACCACGCTCCTGGGCGCCAACACGTATAACGGCTCCACCAAGGTGTTGTCCGGCACGCTGGTCATCGGGGTCAATGGCGCCTTGCCCAACACCAGCGTTGCCATTACCGGCGGAACGCTGCAACTGGGCGCCGGCACGGGCCTGGCACAAATGACGTCCTTGTCGATCACCGGCGATGGCGTGCTGGATGTGAATAACAATCACGCCATCATCACCTACGGCTCCAGCGATCCGTTCTCGACGATCGCCGGGTACATTGCATCCGGCTACAACGGCGGCGCGTGGAACGGCCCGGGGATGATTTCCACCGCGGCACTAACGCCGACCAATGGCTTGGTGTACGGCGTCGGCTACGCCGACGGGGCGGACGGCGTTGTCTCCGGCTTGTCGTCGGGCCAGATCGAAGTGAAATACACCCTGTTGGGCGACGCCAATCTTGACGGCTTGGTCAACGCCGCGGACTTCACGATCCTGGCGGCGAACTTCAACCAGCCGGTCACCGGCTGGGACCAGGGCGATTTCAACTACGACGGCCTGGTCAACGCCGCCGACTTCACCGACCTGGCGGCGAACTTCAACCAGGGCGTCAGCGGCGCCGACGTGTCGGCTGGCGACGTTGCGGCATTGGATGCCTTCGCACAAGCCAATGGATTGGTGGCGGACGTCCCCGAACCGGCTCTTGCCTGTATTGTCCCGCTGGCGGCTTTGCCGTTTTTGACGAGCCGTCGTCGCCGGGCGATTCAAACAATTTGCTTGTGAAAATCCCCAGCGTGTCGTAACATGAGCGTTGGAGCGTGCGAGGAGAACCCCGCGATCTTGACGCGATACGATTTGTGATAAGTTCCGTGTCATCAAACCGTTACATTTCCAAGTCCTTCAGAGACGGGAGGTCTCGCCCACTCTTGGACCACGACTGGCTGATCCAAAGTGGATTTTCTTGGGCAGATTTCAGAAAGCGTTTTCTGTGAGAGGGCCAAAAATGAGCTTCAAGATAAAAAAACATCGCATCGCCGCTATGACTCTTGCGGTCTACGGCATCGTTTCGGTTGATTCCCGCGCCCACGCCCAGGTTAACGTCAACGTCTCCGTCAACGCATCATCGCCGATTACGTACGCCAATGGCGCCGCCACGGCCACGATGCCCGCAACCGGGTTGGGGCTCTGCTCCTCCGTTTATGCCAACATGTGGGGAGACCCCGCCCTTCCTGGGGATATCGCCGCCTCGGGCGTCCAAACCGTCCGGTATCCCGGCGGCAGCTACTCCGACATCTACAACTGGTTCCTCAACACCGCCAACGAAGGCGGCTGGGTCGGCGCCCACGCCGACATGGGCAACTTCTTCAACGTCATCAATTCGGCCGGCACCCAGGCGATGATCACCGTCAACTACGGCTCGAACACGACCAACACGATGGGCGCTCAGCCCCAGGAAGCCGCCGCGGAGGTCGCCTTTGCCGACGCCAATCCCAACATTTACGGAACTTCAAGCGACGTGACGTTGGGCACGGACGCGGCCGGGGTCAACTGGTACACCGCGGGCTATTGGGCCAAGCTCCGCGCCTCCACCCCCGCTCAATATCAATCCTGGGCCACCGCCGCGGGCGACTACAACCCCGCCTACGCCTTTCTGGCCATCGGACATTCGGCGCCGGAGAACATTCAATACTGGGAAATCGGCAACGAGATCGGCGGAAACGGATGGCTCGGATACCAATGGGAATATGATCTGCACGCTCCATACAACAATGGCAACACCAACGACAACACCGGACGCTATCAAAACCCGCTCCTCTCGCCAACCGCCTACGCTCAAAATCTCAATCAATTCGCAACGCTGATGAAGCAGGTCGATCCGAACATCAAGATCGGCGCGGGCTTCGACGCCCAGGCCAACAGCAGCGGCGACAAGGCCATCCTCCAAACCGCGGGCAACAACATCGACTTCGGCATCATTCACTGGTATCCCACCGGGTCACTGCCGAGCATGATCACCAGCACACTCCCCGGCGAAATTGCCAACCTCCGCACCAGCGTCCAGAACAACACCAACAAGGGATACAACGGCATCGAGATCGACGTCACTGAGTTCGGCGACGGGAATTCCTCCTCAACCACCGACGAACGTGCCCTCTTCGCCGCCGACGCCTACGCCACCGGCTTCGAAAACGGCTTGAAAAATATGAACTTCCAGGAGATGAGCACCTCCTCCTATCTGAACGGCAACGGCACCGTGGGCAACCCCGGCGAGGTCTACTACGCCATTCAAATGCTCAGCAAATATGCCGCCACCGGCGACACCTTCGTCTCAACCTCTTCCAACAACTCCTCCCTCCGCATCCACGCCGACAGAAAAGCCGACGGCAGCATTGGCCTCCTGTTCATCAACGACAGCACAACCTCCGCCGACAATCTCTCGGTCACTCTCAACGGCGCTTCTCCGCTGACCAGCAGTGGCACGCTCTATCAATTCGGTAATGCCAACATCAGCGGTTCCACCATCACGGCCCCAACTTCACAACTGTTGACAAATCTGGGAACCTCCTTTTCTCTCACAATACCTAGTGGAACGATAGAGACGCTGGTTATTCCAGCCGTCTATCTCTCCTGGGACAACGCCGGTGGCAGCGGTACCGGTACTACCTGGGACACCTCCAGCCAAAACTGGAACAGCGGATCGGGCCCCACCAACTTCGTCAATGCAGTCAACGTCAACTTCACCGACAACAACAACGGCCATTATGCCGTTGCTCTCAACACGACCGTCACTCCCAATTTGATTTCCGTGAACAACAGCGCCGGTAACTACACCATCAGCGGCACCGGCACCATCGCCGGAAGCGGCACGCTCACCAAGAGCGGTACCGGAACGCTGATTCTCAACACCGCCAATACCTACACCGGCGCTACCGCCGTCAACGCCGGGGCTCTGAACATCCAAAATGGCGGAGCGTTAGCCGGTACCTCCTCGGTGACCGTGGCCAGCGGCGCCGCCCTTCAACTCCAGGGCAATATTTCGACCACCACGGCCGTCGGACTGACCCTCAACGGCACCGGCACCGCGACCAACGGCGCTCTGGAAAACGTCAGCGGCAGCAACACCTACTCCGGTTTGATCACCCTCGG
>JBEKXM010000351.1:0-5329 GCA_049512115.1 Tepidisphaeraceae bacterium
AGCAAAAGCGCGGCTAAAACCCGAAATCCGAAATCCGAATGACGAATCAAATCCGAAATTCGAATGACGAAAATGCTCTTTGTTTCGGGCTTGGTCATTCGGATTTGATTCGTCATTCGGATTTCGGATTTCGGATTTCGCATCTCGCGGGTTTCTGGTTTCGCTACACCCCTTAACTGCCTTGCCCCTTGCCATTAAACACCGGCAGATAGCGATTCGGCATTTGCAGGATAATCAGCGCCATCGCCGTGCAATAATCCGGATCGACCTCCCCTTCCCAATTCCCCACCGCTTTGTTCTGGCGCGAGACCAGCAGCTCGCGGATCGCCGGATACCAGTCGGCCCAATATTTTCCGCCGCCCAGGAACATCGCCTGCACCGCGTAGTATTGGCCGTAAAAGAAATGGCCCTGCTCGTCGAGTTGGTCGCGGCCGGGGATGAACCGGGCGAGAAAATCCAACCCGCGCGTCACCGCGTCGTCCTGGAATTTCCCGGCATAATACAGCGACGCCGTCCCCGCCGCCGTCCGCGCAAATCCGCTTTCGCCCCCCGTCGCCTGATAGCTGAATCCCCCATCCGGGTTCTGGCAACGCTTCACGTACGCCAGCGCCTTCTCCATCACCTCGGCGTTCGTCTTGATCCCCGCATCCCGCGCCGACCGCAAGGCCATGATCTGGCAAATCGTCACGGAAATATCCGCGTCAATCGGCTGCGGCTGATACCGCCAGCCCCCTTCCGGATTCTGGCATTGCTCGATGAGCCGGACCCCTTTTTGCAAGTTCTCCTTGATCTGGTCGTCGCCGGTCATTCCGTACACTTCGCCGATGAACAGCGTGGCGAATCCGTGCGAATACATTTCGCCCTGCGAAGCGCTGGTGGTGAACAGGCCCGATTCCTGCTGGTTGCGCACGATGAACTCGACGGCCTTGCGCACGTTGTCGCCATATTTCCCCCGTCCGGGGAGATTTCCATCGGCCATGAACGCGATTCCCGAAAGCGCCGTGATCGCCGCCGTCGCCCCATAGGCCCCGGAATTTCCGAACGATCCCTCGGCATTCTGCCGCGACGCCAGGTATTCCAATCCCTTCTCCACCGCGAGCGTCTGCTCCGGTGTGATCTCGGTAATCGCCGGCTTATCCGGCTGGCTCGCCGGCGAATCCGCAATCGCCGCCGGAATGCGCGCGAAAAAGAACGGAATTGCAACCGCACAAACACACAGGCGCACTTTGTCTTGCTGCACCTTTCCGAAAAGATAAACCGCGAAGGCGCGAAGAGCGCGAAGGACGCGAAGAAGATAGTGATAGCCGTCATGGGCTAAGACGAATCCTTGATCGCTCAATCCGACTGATATTCTCATGCCTTTCCTTCGCGCAACTTCGCGTCCTTCGCGTCTTCGCGGTAATCTCTTTTCAGGTGCGCCAGAACAACAAGACAATGTTGGAATCGGTAACCATCATTGATTCTGCCGATTTCCCACGGCCTGATAATACTCGTCGATGAACTCCTTGAACTTCTGCACGGGCTTTTCGCTGGCGGCTTCGATCACCGCGGCCCGCTCACGCGGCGAAAGACTGCCCCATTCCTTCAGGCTCTGGGTGATATCCGCCGTCGGCGTCCCGCTCGTGTCCACGTCATGGCCCGGCACGCTCTGGGCAGCGGGCGTGTGACCGTTGTTCGGCACCCGCTGCCCGTTGGGATTATTGTTGTGCGCCTGCGCGTCGCCGGGTTTGGCGGAACTGGGCTGCGGTTGGCCGCCCTGACCTTGTTTGCTTTGGGCCTCCTGCACACGCGCCATGTCTATCAGCGCATCCATATTCTTCAAAATCCGGCTCTGAATGTCCTGCGTCACCGGCCCCGGATCGCGATCCAGCGATAATCTCTGATGAGATTGGGCCATCCGCTGGCCCACCAGGCTCACGTCGTTCTTCATCGCGTCGGGGTTCGGCGAGCCGCTCCCTTGCAGCAGGTTCTGCGTCAATTCCTGCTCGTCGATCGTCTCATCGGACGCCTGCCCCGAAACTCTGTCTTTCGGATCCGGCTCCGGACCAAGCTTCATCTGTCCATGGCTCGATTTCTGTAGAACCTGATCGAGCAGGCTCCGAAGCTGTGCCTGCCGCTGCCCCAGCGCAACCAGCGCCGGGTCCTGGTTCCCCACCCGCTTGCTGATCGCCGTGGTCGATTTGTTCACCGCCTGCTGTAGCGCTTTCTCCAAACGTAGCTCCGCTTCCGTCGGCAATGTCACACCGCTCTGTCCCGAACCGTTGCCGCCGCCGCTGTTCTTATTGGCGAACGGAATCTCCTTCGGCTTGACCGACAGGCTGTCGATCATCGCCTGAATCTGCTCTTCAATCCGCGTCTGTTCCGCCTGGGTGACAACGTCGGTCCGCGCTTTGCCCAGCATTTCGATCACCGAGTTCATCGACTCCACGATGTCGTGATTTGCCCAGACGTAAACCACGCTGTCCAGGTTCGTCAGCGATTCCTCCAACTTTGCCGTCGTATCCGCCAGCGCCCCCTGCCGCGGTGGAAGCTGATCCAGAAGAATCACGTCCCGATGCGCAAGCTGCCCACCGGCGAGCCTCGGGGCTGCGTCGATCGCCGCCGTATCGGCATCGATCTTCTTCTGCTGCTCCAGGATCTTCTGGTACGCCGCCCGGATCGCTTCCTTCCGTTGCTGGTTCAGCGCCCTGTTGGCCTTGGCCGCCTGCTCGTCAATCAGCCCCTTCGCCTTTTCCAAAGCGTCGAGCGCTTCCACCTGCGGCGGATCGTACGCCGCCGCCAGATGTTGCTCGTCCGTCCCGTCGTCTTGGCGCAGCGCGATGATGGCGCGCCCCATCCGGTCCGCCGCGCGATCCAGCGCCGAAACAACGGCCGCGGCATCCGGCAACGATTCCGCCGTTTTCGACACGCCCCGCGTGTTCCGCTCGGTCTGCTGCTGCAAGCGCGTTTGCGTATCCACGTCCGGCGTCGGCGGAAGTTGGCCCTTCACGCGCTGGGCCAAATCCAGCAGGTGATCGATCGTCACCGCCTGGGCCTTCTTCAAAACCGCATCGCCGCGCAACGCCATGTTGTCGTAATTCAACCCGGATTGTTGCCGCAGCAGGTTGTTGATCTGCTCCTTCATGTCCGCCAGTTGCTGTGCGAGCGCCTCCAGTTGCCGGTTCTGCGCCTCCTCCAACTGGTGAATCATCATCTGCAACCCCACTTCGACCTGGGCCTGGGATTGCTGGGCGTTGGCCTGCTGATTTTGCCGCTGGGCCTGGGCGCTGGCGCGCATCTGCGCCGCCACGCTCTGCTGCTGCCCGGTCTGGGCCGCCTGCTGCATCGCCTGGGACGACGCCGGATCGCTCTTCTGTAGTTGCTGCGCCGTCTGCTGCATCTGCTCCAGGGTCTTTCCCGTCTTGTCCGCCAGCGCCGCCTGGGCATCGGCGTTGGCCTGCTGCGCCTTCTGGTCCGAAGGGTCCATCTGATCCGGCCGTTTTCCCAGGTTCCGCAGCCCGACGTCGTTGCTCGCCTGGCTCACCTGCCGCTGCTGGTCCAGGATTTTCCTGAGCTGCTCGATCGCCTGCGACAGCCCCCCCGCATCCCCCATCCGCGAGATCATCTGGTCCAGCCGGTCCGCCGCATCCTGCTGGTTCGACTCGGCATTGGCCAGCTCCTTGTTCCGCGCCGCCGGGTCCCGCGTCGAGTTTTTCGCATCGTCGATCTGCGCGACCGCATCCTTCATCGGATGCTCGGCCACCTGGTTCAGATCGTCGCGCACGCTCCCGGTCGTATCCATCAAATCCTGCGCGGCCGAGCGGTTCTCCCGCATGCGGTTGAGCAGGTCATCGAGTTTCCCCGCGTCCTGCTTGGCCTGCGACGCCGCCGTCGCCTGTCGCGCCACCAGTTCCTGCGCCTGTTGCCGGTCCGCCCGCGTGAATTGACCCTGATTCTGCGTCTGGTGCTGCAAATCCTCGGTTTGGCTCTTGAGGCTGCGCTGGCCGTTGCGCAGGTCCTTCAGTTGCTCCCGCACCTGCCCCACCAGGTCCGTCATCAGCGTGGTAAATTGCTCCTGGCTCAGGAGCGTGATCCGGTATTTCCCGCTGGAAACCAAGTCGTGGTATTTGCCCTCGAAGGCGAAGTTGTCCTGCGCCTCCAGGTGATATTCCAGCATGTCCCCCGGCTTGAGCGCCGGCGTGGCGGGGATCTTGGACAGGTCCCACGGAAAATCCAATTGCCAGCGCCGCCGGTCGCCCGTGGATTCCAGCCGGGTCCATCCCGCCCCGTCGGCCGCTACGCCGCTGGCGATCAGATCCACCGTCGAAAGCATCACCGGCTTTTCCCCAAGCCGATACACCACCAGCTTCAGCGTTTTGATGGCATAGTCATCTTCCGCCACCGCCCGCAGCGGCACCACCGCCTGCGGGGTGCATTCCTCGTTGCGCGCCGGCCGCGTGATCTGGACCGACGGCATCTGGTCCGGATGAACGATCACCCGATATTCGGCCCCGTCCTCGCTGGTGAATCCATCCCGATCGAACGCATGGACCGTAAACGCCGCGGAATCGCGCGCAATCCATCGTCCCGTCACGGCATTGCCTGTCACCGCATCCCAATTGATCGGGGGCGCAGCCTCGCCCTGCTCCACCGACGAAATTACCGGCAAGCGCGATCCGTCCAAATCCTTGTTAAACGTCACCTTCAGTTCAAGGCTCGATCCGTACGTCACGGTAGCCGGCGTCGAATCGAACGGCACGGGCGCGGCCGGCTCATTCACGTAGGCGGGCGGCTGCACGATCAATTGCGCCGACGCAATCGACAGCCGCTGTACGATCGCGATCACTTTGGGCGCCATCGCATCATCGCCCGATACGGGCCACACCGTCATCTGCCCGCTTCCGCCGGGCGCATCCAGGCTGGCCGAATAAATGCCGTCCGCTCCGCGGGACATGATTTCCGATTCCGTCTGCCCGTTGCCGTATCGGTAATACACCCGCGCCTCGCGCGACGCCTTGTCACCCTTCACCAGCCGTATCCGCACGTCCACCGGCCGCCCCTCCGGGACGCGCAGCGGCAAGGCGTCGACCATCTCAATCTGCACCCGCTTCGGCCAGGGATGCTCGCCAAACGGATTGATCAATCGCGACATCGCCGGCGACAAATAATCCCATCCCACCAGCGATGCCAAAAGCGCCAGCACCAGTACCGCCCCCCCACCGGCGGCGAAGGATTCCCACACCGGCTTGGTCTGAATCGCCCCCGACAGATCGAATCTTCCGGCCAACTCCGCCGCTTCCGCCACCACGCGGTCCTTCATCGCTTGCGAACCCGGCGTTCCCTTGGTCAA
>JBEKXM010000352.1:0-5319 GCA_049512115.1 Tepidisphaeraceae bacterium
CTCAACATTCACGATCGCGTCGATCAGGGCAAGGAGGACCAGGCCCGCCTCAAATGGCGGCAATTCGTTGACCGCATTGCCAAGCCCCGCAAAGACGTCACCGTCGCCGTCACCGGCAAATACACCGCCCTCCGCGACGCCTACGCTTCCATCATCAAGGCCTCCGAACATTGCGGCGTGCACCTCGGCGCCAACGTCAATTTCAAATGGATCGACACCACCTCCATCGACGCTTCCAACGTCGCCAAACGCCTGGCCGACTGTCACGGAATCATCGTCCCCGGCGGGTTCGGCGTCCGCGGAACCGAAGGAAAAATCGAATGTATCCGCTTCGCCCGCGAAAATAAGATGCCCTACCTCGGCCTTTGCCTCGGATTCCAGATGGCCGTCATCGAATTCGCCCGCAATGTCTGCGGAATCGACGGCGCCAACAGCACCGAATTCGAGAAAAATTGCCCCAATCCCGTCATCGACATCCTCCCCGAACAAAAGAAAATTGAAGGCCTCGGCGGAAACATGCGCCTTGGCGGCAAAGACGTGGAACTAAAGCCCGGCACACTCGCCGCCAGGCTCTTCGACAACGCCCGCACCATTCGCCTGCGCTTCCGTCATCGCTACGAAGTCGATCCCAAATACATTATGACTCTGGAAGAGCACGGCCTGATCTTCAGCGGCAAACATCCCACCCAGCCGATCATGCAGATCCTCGAATTGCCCCAGGACGTCCATCCCTATTTCGTCGGCACCCAAGCCCATCCCGAACTGACCAGCCGGCCCCTGCGTCCCCAGCCGATGTTCCTCGGCTTCTGCCGCGCCGCGATGGAATTTGCCGAAGGAAGGCTTCGCCAGCCGCAAACGGTGTGAGGAGGGGGCGCGAGGCTTGATCTCGGTATTCCCGCCATTTCCCCCTCGCCCTGTACTCAGGGAGAGGGCAGGGGTGAGGGTTCTTTGCTGGTCGCACCAAGATTAAGCGTCACACCCTGAGGAGGTCTGCGGAGACTGAAGTTTATTTTGTGGCCGGAATATCGGATATAATACTCGTCATGAGCGTTACTCAACTCCGTCGCGAAATCAAAAAAGCGATTGACCGGCTTCCGGTCAAACAGTTGGAGTCCGTCAGTGATTTTGTTCATTTTCTCAATCGACCATCGATCGCGCAGCGGCTATCGGCGGCCCAGAAAGCCATCGCCTCCGCAAAGGGCGTAAACTGGCGCAAGGTGCCGGTCAAACAATCCGAGGGGAATTCCATTTCGCTACAGAGAACATGAGTGCTCCCTTTTGCACACCCGTATTTTGGCCACTGCGCATCAGCCTGTTCTTGATTACAATTCCCGTTTGTGCTCGAACGGCATCGACTCTTGTCTCGCCTTGCAGCCGATATCAATCGACTTCCGTCTGATCGGATCACCCGCGTGGGAATAGACGGGGTCGATGGCGCCGGGAAAACGACCTTCGCCAACGAATTGGCAAAGGAATTGGAACTGCTTGGGCGAACGGTCATCCGTGCATCTGTGGACGGGTTTCATAATCCCAAAACGATTCGTTACCGGCGTGGCCGCACTTCGCCCGAAGGCTTCTTTCACGATTCATACAACTATGCGGCGCTCAAGCGATTGCTTCTCGATCCATTAAGTCCGAACGGGTCCGGCCGCTATCGGCTCGCGGCTTTCGATCATCTCACGGACAAGGCTGTTAGCGCGGATGAGGCGCAGGCTTGCCCCGGCGCCGTATTGGTATTCGATGGCATCTTTCTTCACCGGCCTGAGTTGCGGACGTATTGGGATTTTTCAATTTTTCTGGACGTTCGGTTTGAAGTATCGATACCCAGGGCAGCCCAGCGCGGAATTGGTTTCGGGTCGGCCGATCCGGAATCAGCCGGGAACGTACGTTACGTCCAGGGCCAGAAGCTTTACCTTTTGGAATGCGAGCCCCGGCGGTATGCGACGCTCGTTGTCGACAACAACGACCTTTCCGCTCCCCGCATCATTGAGAAAAACGGGACAGGTCCAATATCCGCCCACGTCACGTAATTGGACCTGTCCCGTTTTCTGCTCGCGCCGCTTCCGCCCCGGCGAACCGGGCAACGTCTTATTTCTTCGCCTTCGCAGCCAACGCCGCGCGGACGCCGGCGGCGTACTCGGGGTGTACCTTGGCGAAATGCCCAAGCTGACGTTCGACGATATAGTCCGGGACGCCACCCATCGCCGCGGCGATGTTGGAGAAAAGCCTGGCCTTCTGATCGGCGTCGAAAAGATTGAACAAGGCGCGGGGTTGAGAGTAATCGTCGTTGCCCTCGCGGTGGTTATAGCGGTCCGCATCACCCGAAATTTTCAGCGGAGGTTCGGCGAAATCCGGCCGTTCGACAGGACCGTTGAATGAATTCGGCTCGTAAAACGCGTCCGGGTTCGGATTGTTCGGGAAGAAACGCATCTGCCCGTCCTTGTGGTAGTTATGCACCGGGCATTTCGGCGCATTGACGGGCAATGCCTCGTAATGGGTTCCCAGCCGGTGACGGTGCGCGTCGGCGTAAGAGAAGATTCGCGCCTGGAGCATCTTGTCCGGCGAGAAGCTGATCCCCGGAACAATGTTCGACGGGGCGAAGGCGGCTTGCTCGATCTCGGCAAAATAATTCTGCGGATTGCGATTCAACTCCATCATGCCCGCGTCGATCAGCGGATAGTCACGATGCGGCCAAACCTTCGTCAGGTCGAAGGGATTGTACGGCGTCTTTTCCGCATCGGTCTCCGGCATCACCTGGATTTGGAAACGCCACTTTGGATAGTCGCCCCTCTCGATCGAGAAATAGAGGTCCTCCTGCGTTGATTCTCGGGTCCTGCCGACGACGGCTTCGGCCTCGGCGTTGGTCCAATGCTTGTGCCCCTGCAAAGTCTTGAAGTGGAATTTCACCCAGAACCGCTCGTCCCTGGCATTCAGGAAACTGTAGGTGTGGCTGCCGTAACCATTGATGTGACGCACGCCGATCGGCAGACCACGATCGGACATCAGGATCGTCACCTGGTGAAGCGATTCCGGGGACAGCGACCAGAAATCCCACATCGCCGTCGGCGAACGCAGGTTGGTCCTGGGGTGCCGCTTCTGAGTATGGATGAAATCCGGGAATTTGTACGGATCGCGCACGAAGAAGACCGGGGTGTTGTTGCCCACCATGTCCCAGTTGCCTTCTTCGGTGTAGAACTTCAGGGCAAAGCCGCGCACGTCCCGTTCGGCATCGGCCGCGCCGGCCTCGCCCGCCACCGTCGAGAAGCGGGCCAGCATCTCCGTCTTCTTGCCGACCTGCGAAAAAATCCTCGCCTTCGTGAACCGCGTGATGTCACCAGTGACGGTGAACGTGCCGAATGCGCCCCACCCCTTGGCGTGAACGGGCCGCTCGGCAATCCGCTCACGATTCTGGTGAGCCAGCTTTTCCAGCAGTTGATAGTCCTGCATCAAAAGCGGACCACGCGGTCCCGCGGTCAAAGCGTTCTGATTGTCGGCAATCGGCGCCCCGGCGGTCGTCGTGAGCGTTGGTTTTTCGGCCATGATGTCTTCTCCTTATGTTTTGGATTTCGAATCGACCGATGTCCCGTTGGCAATGCTATCGAGCGGCATCGCATTTTCCCACTTGGCGAGCGTGATCTTCCATTGTTTCAATCGGACTCTGGTCGCTCATGGCTTCGGATGGCAATAGGGCGATCGCTCAGCTTAGAATAGCACCGATATCGGCGATGGAAAGAGCGATGAAGACAAGCAGGTTGCCACAAACCGATTCGATTCAGGAACTCGCCCGGTTCTGGGACAAGCACGATCTGACGAATTTCCAGGACGAACTGGAGGAAGTTACCGAGCCGGTGTTTGTCGGCGGCGATTCAATTCGCCTCCACCTGCGGCCGCGCGATGCCAACGCGGTTCGCCGACTGGCCGAGTCCAAGGGTGTTTCCCAGGCTGAACTCGTCCGCCAATGGGTCTTGCAAAAGTTGGCTCGCCGCAAGCGAAATGGTCAAGCGAGAGGTTGACCGCAGTTCGATTCCGCCCCGTGACTACGGAGTGACGGGACACCGGTCAAACTTTTCGCGGCTGGTTGCTCAGAAATGAGGATTGTGGGCTTCGCGGGGGGGGGCGTCGTGACCCCCGGCCCGGATCATGCTACAATCGCTCCGTAAGGAGTTGGGCCATGACTTATCGCGGACATGTCAAGCAAGGCGTCATCGTGCTGGACCCCCCGGCCCAATTGCCTGAGGGGGCGGAGGTGGAAGTTCGCCCCTCCGAGCAAATTTCGGCCGAAGCTACTTGGGCCGAGGTTTTGCGCGATGTCATCGGCCAAGCGGCAGGTTTGCCCGCTGATTCCTCGGTCAATCACGACCATTACCTCTACGGAACAGCCAAGAAGTGAACACCGGCTTCGCCGACACTTCGTGTTTTCTTAATGTAGGGACAGTTACCTATTTTAGTTCAGAAAAATAGTGGCTGTCCCTAGTTATCAATGGCCGCGGAGTCCGCTGTTTCAAGCGCTAAGGCCAAAGTGGATCGGGATTTGGGGAGCAGGTAAAATGCTGCGGACGTGTCTTGTGAAGGAGCGATGATTGAATGATTGATGAACCGGTGCCAATTCAGAATGCGCAGAGCTTTCGCGTGGCAACGAGAACGAGATTTATGGATGTAGTGATGCCGCAGGTGCTAAATGGCATTAGTTTTGATCGTCATATATTTGAGACCGTGAGCTGCAAGGGAGGCGTTTTCAAAGGCCTGCAGTTTAAGTACGTTATTTTTGAGGATTGTTATTTCAGGGACTGCAAATTTGAAAAGTGCAATTTTACTGGAGCGGTTTTTCGGAATTCAAACTTACGGGGCAGCACGTTTGACGGCTGTGATTTCAGTTATTGCCGCTTTTCGAATACCGTTCTTCACGAAAGTATCATTCAACGGAACATGCCAGGATATGAAAACGTCGCACTTGAACTCGCTCGCGCTCTACGGGTCAATTATGCCCAGCTTGGAGATTCCGAGGGCGTGAACGCAGCAATTCTCGCCGAGTTGCAGGCGACCAAGACGCACCTATACAAGGCGGCATTTGCGCGAGAATCGTACTACCGAGCCAAGTATTGCGGTACTGCGCGTGCCCGAAGCGTGGCCAAGTATGCATGGTTTATGATTATGGATTTGGTCTGGGGACACGGGGAATCGCTTTTCAAATTACTGCGGCTCCTCATATTGATCTATATTTCTGTTGTCTTCTGGGGCCTCGTTAAAGGCAGGCCATTTGGGGGCATCTTCGGTGAAGGCTTTTCCCTGCTATGGGGGACATACAAAGGTGTGGATTTC
>JBEKXM010000353.1:0-5311 GCA_049512115.1 Tepidisphaeraceae bacterium
AACAACCCCGCCACGCGTCGCAACTGCTTCATGCCGCGGAGTTGGCTTGCCGTGATTGAACGATCCGCCGGATCGGCCATGCCCCGATCATGCCAACAAAACCGCGCTAGCGCAAGCGCAAGCGCAAGATAATGCTATTATATAAGATGCAACTATCGTGCCGAACGGGATTGGCTACGTCCCCTTTAATGAATCCGTCCCCTTTAATCAATCCAATCCCAGGTGCCGGACCGCTCGGCGGCGGCTATGGAGCAAGCAAAATCGCGTGCAGGCCAGCCACTACTGCCCATTTTAGTAGGATATCAATTAGCAACCAGATTATCGCAATCGGCACGAGGACCATACGGAATATTCGCGCGTCATCGTCCGCAAGATCAAACAAGTAACACGATAGGCAAAGGATCATGACGAGGACAAAACCCAGGTCGAGCCGCCCTCGTAGGTTCAACCACAATCGCGTCGAGTCAATAGAAATGATCATTCCGGCGAACTTCAGGATCGCCGGGCCCACAAGACCCAAACTGACATCGAGCTTCGACGCGCCCCACAGTGCCAGCGCAACTAGAACCGTGGTCTTAAGCAGCACCGCCAGGCCGACCACCAGAGACATTATGACCAGTCCCTTGGTTCCCATCGCCGTCTGAAGAATGACCCAAGCCAGTGCGGCCAAAAAACCGCCGACGAGCAAAATGAGGGGCACATAAAAATCGCGAACCGGATCAAGCAGATTGTCGAAGCAGAACCGGTTCGCGTTGCGGGCAGCACCTAATTCCGCATAGTCTAGAACCTGCGCCGATCTTCCGCCATCGCTCGTCGTGGAAGCAGTTGGACGTTTCGCAGTGGCATCGCGTATGGAGGACTCATGTATACCGGCCGAGGGTTCCGCGACATTGTAAGGATCGGCACCTGCGATGCACGCCCCGGCCTCGGCCCCGGTTAGGACTGCACCGCACGCGCACTCTACAGTCTTGCCGGTAATCGCGGTATTCAAGGGATGCCTCCTGCCGCACTTCGGACAAGAGAATTCACCATCGTCAAGTCGTTCCATGCGTGATCCTCTGCAAATACCGCCTCATCGGATTCCAGGCAGCAATGCAAGTATGAGACGTCGTCTCCACTCCGTAATTTAACTCATCCAAAACCACCCGCAACCGGTACGAACAAGTGATAACAGACTCACCATGAGAACCATTTTGTAATGCCTGACCATATCAAATTGACGATCTGGCCCCAAGGCGGGTCACTAGGATTTACACCATCGAGCATTCCGAGAATAAGGCGTATCGGATCGTCAAACGCAGTGTTGTCCCTCAAGACATCCTGCATCGCGAAATCGTAATTTGGATTGATTAAAGCGGACATAGCTTTCCACGTTTTGTCCCACCGCGCCTTTCGCTTTTCCTTTCGGCGGTCCCTCTGCGCGGACGTAACGTGTGTCCCACATCCAGCCCGACGGCCTTCTGCCTCCCCCATGCCTCTGTGCCCAGCGGGCGGCCGCGGTCCATCGCGTGCTTCACCATCTTCTCCTCGGCCTCGATCATCGGCAAGTTCACCGTCTCCAGCGACCGCGGCGGCCTCTCGGCGCCGCGCGACTGGCTCGGCAACTCGCGCAACTCAGGCCCTCCGTTCCGCCGGAATAAAATCAGCCTCGAATTTCTTCCTTGCAGTCCAAGGGAAGTTAGGTTATTGTTCGGCATATGTGTCGTCCAGCAGGCCAATATCGCCTCTTCCTCCCCTTCCCATCTCCTGCTCCCCTGTTCACCTGTCTCGCGCAGCGAGGGGGGAGGGGGGGGTTTGGGGACATTCTGAGGCAGAGTGGGACATTTTTCGACGCAAAAGCGGAAAATCCGCTCCGCTTCCGCGACATGAGGACCGACATAATGCCGCGGGAATTTCCTCGCCCCACATTCAGCAATCGGCAATCATCTCCGCTTTCCCGGGTTGCGAAGATGGGCCAACTCGCCGCTCATGATCTTGAGTTGGGGGCTCATGTCATCGCGGGGGACGCGGACGTCGATGACGCAGAGGTCAATGCTGCCCATGGCGCGGCGGATGGCGCCGTCGAGTTCGCCCTTGGTGCAGGGGACCGTTTGGATATAATCCGCATGGGCGAGACGCCCCAGGGCCATCGCATTTGGCGGGATTTCGGTATCACCGGCTCGGCAAATGCAACACTCAACGCTCAACTTTGAAGGAAATGCAAAAAACGCCGCATTTCGCCGTCTCTTTACTTCAACCTTGAGTGTTGAGCCTTGAGCGTTGCATTCAACCCAACTGCCCGCGCCAGGGCCAAACGCGATGGCCCTGCAAGACGCCTATGCCACAGCGTAAATTCCTTGACCTGACGGCCTATGGGAAGTTAAATTACGGGGTAGTCCATGCGGACGGCGGAAAACCCTACCTTTTCCCTGACCGGATGCGCTTCCGCGCCGGTTTTGAGCGACTGATGTGACGCTTTATTCGCCGTTGTGATGATTGGAGGTTTGGTATGGCTGCGGTTGGCCCTCAAAGCTCGGGCGGCGGTTTGATCGCCGCGGTCGTGGTCTTCACGATTCTCTTCGTGGCGGCGACGATCTTCGCGATCTATTTTGGTGTCGATGACGGGAAGAAAACGGAGTTGCTTCAGACGCAGGTCGATCGCACCAAGACGATCTATTCATCACAAGATTTGAGCAATCTTCGTTGCCAGGAAATTGCCAGGAATCCCAAGCCGGGACAGACGGTTTTGTCGGTGGCGTTGCAGGATTCGCAGGAATTGGCGGAAGCGATCGACGGGAAGCTGGCGGCCAATGCGAAGCAACCCGGCGCTGCCGCGGAGCAGGCGCGCAAGGCGTTGGCGAATGCGGCGCAAAAGCTCCCGGCGCTGAATTTGACGCCGAGCATGAATCTGGTGTCGGTGATTGACAAGCTGACGGCATACGCGGCGGACCAGCAATACCAAAATACCCTCAAGCAGATGGCTCAAGACCAGGCGGCCGGAGACGCAGCCAGGCAGATCGCGCTGTTGCAGCAAGAGGTGCAGAAGGCCAAGGACGACGTGACGGTCGCCGACAAGGTGAAGAACGACGCCCTGGATCGGGCGCAGAAGGCGGAAAACGATTCTCAACTGAGGATCAAGCAGATGGCCCAGGCGATGGACGTGGAGCGCGGTCAGATGAACTCCGAGCTTCTAAAGTTACAGCAATCAATGGACGCCAAGGGCAAGGAACTGGACCAGGAAACGAGGCTGGCGTCGAAATTGACCGACATACTGGCGAAGAAGCGCGTTTCGCCGATCGATCCGATGTTGCGGCAGCCGGATGGGACGATCGCGTCGGTGGCATCAGACGAAATTGTCTACATCAATCTGGGCCAGGGCGATCACATCGTGCCGGGGATGACGTTTGAGGTTTACAGCCGGCGCGAGGGGATACCCAAGCAGGAAGACCTGATAAGCGCCGAGAACATGCCGGTCGGAGAGGCATCGATCGAGGTTGAGCAGGTTCTGGCATCGGTGAGCCAGTGCCGCGTCACCAAAATGGAGATCGGCCAGCACATCGCCGAGGGTGATTGGATCGCAAACCTGGTGTATGACCGGAACACCAAATACAACCTGGTGGTTTACGGGGATTTCGATCTGGGTCAGACCGGCAAGGCGAAGAAAGGGGACCAGCAGAAGATTGGGGCGTTGGTAACGGAATGGGGCGGGCACGTTCAGAAGGACATCGACGTGGATACGGATTTCGTGGTGATGGGCTCGGAGCCGAAGATCGACATATTCAGCCCGGACGATTTGAACGATCCGCTGAACCGCCAGATGCAGCAGAATGAGAAGGCGGCCTACGATGCGTACCAGGCTGAGCTGGAAAAGGCGGAGAAGCTGGGGATTCCCATCATGAATCAGAATCGATTCCTTTATTTTTGCGGATACTACGACAACGCGCAGAGATAGAATTCTGCGCGATTGAGCGGCAATCGATCGGCTCAACAAGGCTCACGGACAGTTCTCCGTGAGCTTTTTTTGCGCGGCGGGGATTTATGTGGTACGTCCGAGAAATTGCGTGGGTTAAAACGGTCGTAAGTTCTCAGGTAACAAATGTGAAAGGACGATGTTGCGGTTGAAGTTGACGCAAGTAACCGGACGGTTAGTATGCGCCAGCCGGGAAAGTATTCACGATTTTCCCGGACGTTGATGGAATTCGGCAGGAATTTGCCACCGATGAGATTGACAGCCACTTCAATGCAGGCCGCCCCATCCCCGTCAGCGACCGAGCCGGTGACCGCCGAGACGCCGGAGTTCGAGATTCGCGCCCGGAGCGGCTGGGTGGCGATCGACTTCAAAGAATTGCTGCACTACCGGGAATTGCTCTATTTCCTTACTTGGCGGGACGTGAAGGTTCGGTACAAGCAAACGGTGCTTGGGTTCGCCTGGGCGATCGTCCAACCGGTGATGACGGTGATCATTCAGACGGTGATCTTCGGCACGGTGGCGGGGTTCGCCGACAGATTGCCGCAGGAACTGAAGGACCGGCATATTCACTATGCGCTGTTCAATTACGCGGGGGTGCTGGCGTGGACGTTGTTTGCCACGGGAGTGAGTTCCGGCGGCACGTCGCTGATGAACCAGCAAAACCTGCTGACGAAAATCTATTTCCCCCGTCTATTCGTCCCGACATCGGTGATCGCGGCGGCGATGGTGGATACGTTGATTTCGCTGGCGATGTTTTTCGTGCTGATGGCGTGTTATCGAGTGGTTCCGCCGTGGACCATCGTCTTGATCCCCGCGCTGTTGTTGATGACCGCGCTGGCGGCGATGGGAATGGCGTACGTGATGGCGTCGCTGACGGTGACGTATCGCGACTTCCGGTTTCTGTTGCCGTTCATGGTCTCCACCTGGATGGCCATCAGCCCGGTCGGATATCCGCTCGATCCGCACCGGCAGTGGATTCGCTGGCTGCTGCGGCTGAACCCGATGTACGGGATCATCAACGCGTTCCGCTCGGCGCTGCTCAAACAGCATTGGGATTTCCCCGGCCTGGCGATCGCGATAGCCGAAGTGGCGGCGATCCTCTTGTTCGGACTCTATTATTTCAAGAAGACGGAGCGCCGGTTCGCGGACATCGCATAGACGCCAATCGCATAGGTGGGACATGAGCGCGGCAATCAGCATCGAGGGAATCGGCAAGTGCTATCAGATCGGCCTGAAGGCCGAGAAATATCTGACGCTGCGCGACACGATCATGTCGGCGATCAAGAGCCCGTTTCAGCGGCTGGCGGGGCTGCGGGGCGCGGGGCCGGAGGAAGGGAAGTTCTGGGCGCTGAAGGACGTGTC
>JBEKXM010000354.1:0-7571 GCA_049512115.1 Tepidisphaeraceae bacterium
CGGATTTGTCGTCTTGCTGCATCAGTTCATGGAAGCGCTGCCGATCGGCCGGCGTCGCGATGTTCTTGTTGATCTTCCCCAGAATGTGCATTTCCTCATCATGGTTGTCGCCAAGCGGATTCGGGTGATAGTCGTCCGGCTTTGGCCGCATGTGAGGCGGCAAAGGTTCCTGCAAGAGCGGATGCCCCAGCCCGGCGGAGAGCATGTTGACGCCCGTTTCGTCTGGCCTGCCCTGCGCATCCGTGCCCGTCGCCCACTCCCGCATGTTCTCCATCTTCCCGGCGATGTATTCGATCAGATGGCCCATCGGCGTGAGATAGTTGTCGTAAATGGCCTTCAGTTCACGGCCCATGGCGGGAATGTCGGCAGTGATGATGTTCACGTCGGCCTTGATCTCATCCAGGATGGCTTTGCCCTGCGGGCCTTTCAGATAGTCCCAGATTTTCCCGATGTCTTCCTGGGCCACGGTGCTCAGGTGGGTAATCTCCTTTTGGATTTGGTCTTTGTGGGCGGTGATGTAGTCAAGTATGGGCATCATTGCAGATTTGCGGATGCCCTCGAGCGCAATCCCCGCCTCCGTCTGCAAATCGGTGAACGTCTGAGCCGCCTTGGCCTCCGAAGTGGAAGTTATCCCCCCCATCTCCTGAGTCGCCTTGCCGAATTCTTCCACATGCTCCTTGGACATGGTCAGGAGCGGCACAAGGGCGGATTGGCGGGCGCCGAGTAACTCAGTGGCCAGCCTCATTCTCTCAATCGGGTCGGGCACGGCGTCGATGGCATCCTTGATCTTTTGAAATAGGGCCATCGGATCGTTCAGATTGTCATGTAAATCCTCCAGCGAGATGCCGAGCTTTGCGAATGCCGCGGCCTGGGCGTTCGTCGCCTGATGCTCCGCCTCCCACTCCTGCTCACGCTGATCGAACTTCCCGTGCCGGCCATGGTGCTTTTGCTCGTATTCCAGTTCCTGTTCAGCGGCCTTTTGGCGCCGGGCCTGGCGCTGCTCATCGAATTTCCCCTCGCTCTCCAGCGCCTTCGCCGCCTCCTCCTCCAGCATCTTGATACCCATCCCCAGTTGTTCCGGGGCGACGTGGACGGTTTTCGCCAATTGTGCCCATTGGGAAAAGATTTCCGGGGCCACGCCCAGTTTGGCGCTCAAAAGCCCCATGTTCTCCGCGTCGCTGGTAACTTCCGTGAAGGTGTCGATCGCGGTTTCACCAAGCTCTTTGAAAATCTCCACCGCCCCGAGCAACGGATTGGCGATGAAGTCTGTGACCACTTCGGGGAAGATGCGGGCAATGCCCTCAGCTTCCATGATCCCGCCGGTGAAATCGGAGGTGTCAAGCTCAAGCCTGCCGGTTGCTGCGCCCGCATCGAATCCCATTAGATTTCCCCTTCTTCGCTCGGATCGCCATCGCGAAGCTTTTGCGAAATTAGTTTCACGAGCGCCGCCGCTCCCGGCCGCGAGACAAGGGTGAAGATTGCCAGCGTGCCCGGCATCGGCCTGTAGAATGTTCCGACGATGGCGCTATGATCGGCGGTGGCTGAAAGGGGAATCGGGACGAGAAACTTGAGCAATAAAGATTCGGGTACCGGCCGTCCGCGAAGATCGGTAGCCCGCTCCGGAGATACCCGCCCCTCGACAATTCGCAAGGCGGTGAAGGCGGCCACGTCATCGCCGCCGTCAACGTAAGCGACGAGTCCGGGCAGGCGGCAATGGTCCGTCAGGACGAAGCCGGCGATATGGTGGGGCAACTCCTCCTTGGCGAATAGTGCCCACAGTTCGTAAGGAAATTCGGTTTGTGGTGTCGTCGTGTTCATGCCGCTGATACCTCCGCCGAGCGTTGCCGGGCGATGGCGCGGGGGATTGCCCGGTCAAGCATGGCCTGAGTTCCGAGATAGGTGCGAAGCCGTGCGCGGTCGAACGTCATAAAGGAAACGCCGCCGTCCAGCGGATCAATCGAAACCATCGCCGCGTCCAGGTGGTAAATCGACGGATCGAATGCGCCGCTGATGGAATCGAGTGGATACAAGAGCGCCCCGTTGACGCACGTCCCAACGCCGAGCCAATTCCGCCCGCGATAATCCAAGACGTCCGCGAACGATGCCGAGCCGCGGATGATCGTAAGCGCCAGCTTCACCGCGTTCCTGCCGACGTTGGAAATGAACGCGATCGGCAGGGGCAAGATGCCGGACGTGGTAATCAGCACGCCGGCCGGCTCGCCGTCGCCGATGCGATCGCGCCCCCGGTATCGAACCGACCAAAGCCGCCAACTCGAGCGCGGCCCCAGTCCAAGCCCCTGACCCGTTTTCTGTTTCGACCTTTTTTCATAGTGAGTCCTCCAAGGCTCATGCGGCATCGCCGCGATTCATCGACCAAGTGCCGGCGGCAAGGGGCGGCCGGCACGGCACACGCCGCGCTCGGCCGCTTCCGCCCAATCGTCTTGTCCCTGCCAATTTGCATTTCAGCTTCCATTCCATTCGCCCGTTCAAGAGACCGGGACCGGCGGCTCTGACACCGCCGGTCCGGTCCAAGGAGCCGAAACGGCTGGCAGCGCCGAATCGTCTTGTACTTTGGCGCGCGCCGGCGCTGCCGGTTTTTCCGGACGCATCGCCGCCCGCACCGCCAGGCCCAACCCGGCGATGCTGTTGCCCCGCGTCTGCTTGGCATGTTCAAAGATCGCGTTTAATGCCCCGATGAGTTGCGGTGCGTTCCAATTTTTTATGTCACCGTCCACGGTGCCGCTCAGGGCTTGCCGTAGGGCCGCCACGGCGTCCGGCTCGCTCATACCGCCCGCATTGAGCTTGCCGGCCAGGGCGATCAAGGCATTGTCCGGCGGCCGGACGGAAACCGTCTTGCCATCAACGGTAAGCTGGAGGTTCCAGCCGATGAGTTTTTCAATTACCTTGTCGATGTTCACTTCCATTGTTCCGACTCCCTTCATCCCACCGCGACGGCCTGCGCGTCGGCGGATTCCGGCTCCGCTTCGGCGGGGCTTGCCTCCGCCTGTCGGCCTTGCCTCGCGTACGCTTGAAGTTGCAGGATGAGCGCTTGCAGCGCGGGAAATTCCAAGTCCTCAAGCCGGTTGGTGATTCCCTTGCTCACGCGCTTTTCGATCCATCCGGCCAGGCCCACGCCGCCGGCCGCCAGCTTGCCCGATCGCTCAAGCTCCGCCGCGATCTTCCGCACCAAAAACCGCATCCGCTGCAATTCGTCGGCGTTGGCACGATCCCAATATCCGGCGGTAAAATGAAGAATCTTCCCGCCGGCAAATCGTTCGACGATCGCCATAAACGCGCAAAAATCTTTGGACGTCAACCGCGGGGCCGTCGATGTAATATCACCCCCGCTGTGCGCGTGTGGGAAGCTCCGAAGGATAACGTCAACCCTCTGATCTTCGTTCAGGCCGGCCGCTCGGCAGGCCCTCACGGCAATCTGTTTCTGCGTTGAAGTCCAGGCCATTTCCAATCCCGTTTGAACGCCGGTCATGCGGCGTTTTTCAGTCGTTCAACTATGCCGCTTGGGCAATCTTCGTCGCTTGCTCCGTCCGCTGCCGAACCATCCGCTCCATCCGGTCGAAATCCGCACTGTGCAGCAACCGCAGCGCCCCGACGAATTGATCCCGTTCGATGGTTTCGGTTTCCGGGGCCAGGTCGAACACAACCGCCGCCGCACGTTCGATCATGCGCAGGCTTCCAAATCCCGGCAGATTCGCAAGCTGCCAGGCCAGCTTGAGCGAGTCCTTATCCAACCGGATTCGCCGCGATGCGAAGAAGGCCTTTACCTCTTCGATGGAGAAAAGGCATTGCGCCGCCGCCTTCGCGCCGTCGTCCGGCGTAGCCATGCCGCGGGCCTTCTCGATTGCGTTGTAAAAGATAGTCCGCGATGCGAACTGCCCGGCCCCATGCCCGCGATCGTCGATGAGGGACATGATTTCCGCCGTGCCCATCAGGATGATCGGCACTTCCGCCTCATCGTGAATCCCGCGCACGAAGTTGATTGACTTTCCAAGGATATGGGCTTCGTCGATTACCACGGGGCGGCTTGTTCCCTTCAGCGCCGCCACGATGAACCGATGCAACTCCGCCTTGCCCCCCTTTTGATTTTCCGGCCGACCCAGTGCGATCGCCAGGGCCATCAGGAATTGAAGGGGCGTGAACGTGTGATTCACGGTGATGTAAACCCCGTTCCATTTTTCCGTGAGGGCCTTGGCGACGAAGGTCTTGCCGCATCCGCTGGGCGCTCCGATCGCGGCCATCGCGTTGCATTTGCAGGTGAGGGTGAAGATCGCGTCGATTTCAGCGCTCAGGCGCATCTCAACGCAGTCTTTCGGCATCCGCCCTTCGTCGCGGATGGCCTCATTGTTGAGCAATCGGAGGATCGCGACCGCGACCTTTTGATTGTCCCCTTTGTACTTGCCCGAAATGAATTGGCTAATCGTGCCCTTGCCATAGGCGGAGGCCGCGTGGGCGCCGCCGAGCATCGTTTCGATTTTCGCCAGGGACAGGCCCTTCCGCACGCGCCAGCTTTCAAGCCGGTTGCGAAGGGAGTTCAATTCCGGTTCGGATAGTTCTTTGGTCGGCATCCATGCCTCATCTCTGGTATTTTGCACAAGGGCGTACATCGCCGCCCGGTCCTCTGTCGTCTCTCCGCCCGAAATGGTGTCGCCGCGCTCCGCCTCCAAGCTGGAACGCAACGCCTCCGGATCTCCAGGGCCGGCCGCTGAATCGGAAGGGTCTACGCCCGGCGGCGCGGCATCCGTCCGCCGCGGGTCGGGCAATCCCTCCGGAAT
Source organism: Tepidisphaeraceae bacterium (assembly GCA_049512115.1). Classification (GTDB taxonomy): domain Bacteria; phylum Planctomycetota; class Phycisphaerae; order Tepidisphaerales; family Tepidisphaeraceae; genus PALSA-1353. The sequence continues at coordinate 4,791 of JBEKXM010000354.1, forward strand.
TTCCCGGTTGGCTTTTGGTTCGATGTTCATGCGAACCTCTTTCTCAAAAGCTCGTAAGGGTCGATTTCCTTCCGCCGCTTCGGCTGATTCGGCGGCCGGTTGAATTCTGGATTTTTCCGCAGCATGGCGAAGGGGTCCATCGCCGCGGCCGGCTTGCCATTCGCCCCGCTCGGCTCAAGCGCCCCGCGAATTTCATCCCGCCTTACCTCCGCGGCCTGGCCGTCAAGCGGCGTGTGAACCAGCCGCATCGGCTGTATGGCGTCCTCGATGGCCCGCGCCTCGCGATCCCGCGCCGCGACATCGGCGAGCCGTTCTTCGGTGCTGAGTTGTTGGGTAAGGGAATGCTCGGCGACGTGACGGAGCGAGCGGTTATAGAGGGCCTTATCCCGATTCATCGCCGCAACGTGCTCTCGACAGAGCGCCCCGGTCTGTCCGCCAACTTGGTTCATTTCAGCGGTGCAGACGAATGTCCATTGCTCGTCATACACGCGGATTGTCTCAAGGTGATTGGGATCGAAGGTGATATTTACGAGCCTCCGCTCCCCTTTTGAAAGTGCCTTGAACGGCGAAAGCGCCGGCTCGTATTGGCCGTGGTGAAGCCGCGCGCCGTTGAAGGTCCAACCGATCCCCCGCCGCGTAACGGCCACGGGCGGATGAGTCATTTGCATGAGAAGATCAAGCGACGCCGGATCGGCCAGAACGCGGCGCGTTCCATGCCAACGCGCGTAGGCGTCGGCCGGCGAAAGCTTCACGCCATCTTCGGCCAAATCCTCCATCGAATGTTCGGCGTTGAAGTTGTAGCCGGCGACGTGATCCGCAAAACGGGCGGCGACCGTTTCAAAGCTTGGGATCATCCGGGGATTCTGGAGAATTTCGTTAAGCCGAGCCGGCTTCGTGTCAACCCCATTGCCCGTATAACTGTCGAACGTCTTGAAAAAGCTTTCGAGCGTGCGAAACCAGCGCTCCAGCCGCGCCTTGCCATTGGGGTTGAACGGATCGGCGAAAGAAGCTTCGATGCCGAGCCTTCCGAGAATGCCCCGCGCGCTCGGCTCATCGACGCGGGGAGATATTCTGGCGCGGCGTTCCAGCTTGCTTTGCCCGTGCCAAATTCGGGCGTCATAGTCGCGCCCGTTGTCCACTTTTACCAGCTTCGGAAGTCCCAAATTGTCCGGCGCTTCGATTGCCATTTTCAATGCGCCCAAGATCGTGATGCTGTTCGGCTGGGCGCTGACTGTGGAGCCGACTATTTTTCTGGACCTCCAATCCATCCAAACTGTAGCCCACGCACGCATGGGGCTTCCCCGCAACCGGCAGATAACGTCAAATTCTTTATGGTCACCTATGAAACATTCTCCCGCTTCAAAGCTTTCGGGATGCTGCGGAATGTAGGGCGCCAGTTGCTTGCGGTGCGTTTCGGGCATTCGATGAAACGCCTGTTTTTCCGGGGATATTTTGCGATTGACGAGCTTGCGGCACCGCGAGTAGGAAACCCATTGCCAGCCGCTCTCCGCGGCGAGCGATCTAATGAGTTTCCATACTTGCCGAATCGTTGGTTGGTTCTGATGGAGATACAAATCTTCAAATGCCTTCCACGCCTCCGCCGACGCCTCCGGCGCCTGATGCCCGCCGCGATGGTCTGCCAGGGCCATCGGATTGCGCCCGCCGTTTGATTTCCGATCCCAATCGTCCAGCGTGGAGCGGGACAATGTGCCGAGCTTTGGATAATCTGCCAGGAGCGCGGCTTTCAATTTCGGCAACCAAGCCGCTTTCAGTTCCCGGCTGTTGATCCGCTCATGCCGGTATCGCCGCGCGGCGTCCGCGCGTTGAAGCGCGAAATCCCGCCGCTTTCCCGTCAACGCCTCAAGCCCGGCCACGCCGCCGCGATCCTGGCCGTCGCCCGCAAGCCGCGGATCGTAGGAGCGCAGGACGTGCCACTGTGATTGCCCGGTTTCGGGAGAGGTCAGCTTGATCGCCAGGCCCCGCGCCTCAAGTTGCCGGTGACATTTTCGCCCCAGCGCATCGGCGTTGACGCCGAGCTTCTCCGCCGCCTCAGCCGCGGGGATGAACCCGGCCAGGTCAAACCCGGCCGGGTCAATCGACTGCGGAAGTTGCGAGGGCATCGCGCTCATTGGAAGTGCCTTGAGTTTTCGGGCAATCGGCGAATTTCGTCCGCGTGAAATCTGCGAAGATGCCGGCGGAGTTGTTGGCCGTCCTTGCTGCCGGTTCCGCAAAGCTGGCAGACGGTTTTCCCGGTGCTGGCGTTCACCTTCGCCAGCGATGCCAGCAATCGAATCCGGCGATCAAAGTTGGCGTCGGAGATTTGCGGCTCGGGCCAGTCCTTCCCCACGAACATTTGCGCGTCAATGAGCTTAAAATCGCTCGCATTTTCCGAGTCGATTTTTTGAAGATTGATGGTATGCCCGGCCGGACAAAACAGCGATCCGCTTTCGTGCAACCGATCAAGATAGAGGTTCGATGCAACCGCGAAGATCGCCCCGCATTCGGGGCATTCAACCGCGCGCAGCCGGTTCATCGCTTCCAACGTCGCCGCGTCGCCGGCCGATGAATCCCCCGCGACGGCTTGCGGCGTTTGCCCGCTCGTTTCGGCTGGCGGAAAGGTGGATTGGTCGGCGGTCATTTCGGTTACTCATCAGGCTCCGTAGACGAGCGAATAAAAAGCTTCGCCGTCCGGAGCCGCGGCACCTTCGCGCTTGATTTTCACGGCCTGGCCCAATTCAAGGAGGGCGATTTTTAATTCGCCCTGGTCCTTCGTCACCCCGG
>JBEKXM010000355.1:0-5280 GCA_049512115.1 Tepidisphaeraceae bacterium
TTTCCCGCCGCGACATGTTTCCGGCCGATCTTGATCGGGGCTGCGAACACCTTGTTGGTAGTGAACAGCGCCGCCGCGGCGGCGGGCACGTCGCATGCCAGAATCGCCACGTCCGGCGACGGCGTGGTTTTGAGGCCGGCGTGTGTAGCCCCGGCCTTGAACCCGCCAGGTGAAAGCAAATGGAGCATTAGGTCATTTTTCATTGGTCATTCGTCATTGGTCATTTGTCATCGGTATCGCCGATTCGGAATTGTCTTGCAAATGACAAATGACCAGTGACCAATGACAAATGACCAATTGCCTTGGCGGTTCAATTTATTCTCTGGCGGGAATTTTGGCAGGCGCGGATTGATTTTCCCGATTCTTCTTCGCCCAGAACTTGCCGCGTTTTCGGCGGATTTCTTCGGAAAGGGGATTGGCGCGAATGAAGCCGGCCGTTTCGTGCAGAAGGCGGAAGAAGGCGGAAAAATCCTCGCCGTAAACAAACAACCGGGTCTTGCGGACCTCGCCGGTTTCCCGGTCGCGCTTGCCTTCCGTGAGAACCAGCAGATGGTTGCGGTTGGGAAGTTCCTTGACCTGGGATGCGTAGGTGCGGGGTCCCACGGAATGGAAGAATTTCTGGAAGAGGATTTTGGGTTCCGGCTTGCCGTTAGCGGACGGGTTTGGGCTCGGCTGCGCCGAGGGTTTTGCTTCGATCCGCCGGGAACCTGCGTTGGACGGACGTGCCGGGCGCTTGTCGCGCGTAGAGCCGATGGTGCGAGTTGGTGTGGCCAAGCGGTCTCCTTTGCCTGTAGAACGCCTTACGGGCTGGAAAGTTGCAGAAATCCACGCGGGCCAATGCGTTACGTACGAAACACGGCGTTACATCCGGGCTAATGCGTCGCATCCGGGGCAATGCGCTGCGCCCGCGGCAGACACTCAATTATAGCTTCGCAGGACGCCGATGACCACACCTTGGATTCGGCAGCGGTCGGCATCGACGACCCGCGGCTGCATGCCGCTGTTGGCCGGCTGGAGTCGGACCTTGCCGCCGCCTTCACGGTAGAACCGCTTGAGCGTCGCCTCACCGGTATCCAGCAGGGCGACGACCTGCTCTCCATTGCGGGCGTTTTCCCGGCGCTCGATGACCACGTAATCGCCGTCGCACAGATGGTCTTCGATCATGGACTCGCCGCGCACGCGCAATACGTACACACCGCTACGGGATTGAAACATCTGTTCAAGGTCGATTTCCTCGCGGTTTTCGATCGCTTCGATGGGCGAGCCGGCGGCAATGTTGCCCAGCATCGGCAGCTTGGTGGAGCGGTTCTCATCGGGAAGTCGCTCCTCGGAGATGATTTCCAGCGACCGGGCCTTGTGCTTGTCACGCCGAATAACGCGCTTGCGCTCCAGGGCGCCAATATGCTCGAAAATGGTGACCTTGCTTGTCCCAAGCTGATCCGCCAGCTCCTGCATCGTTGGGGCGTACCCGTTCAAATGACGGTAATTACGGATTGCGACAACCACGTCGAGTTGCCTGGGGGTGAGATTCATAATTGCCTTTTCCTATCTTGCCGTATGTTCGGCCATTGTGTGGGGAGTACAATATCCTAACATGAGCGATGTGTCAAGTGCCGATTGCCAATTGCCAATTGCCAATTGCCTATTGCCAATTGGAAGAGGGGATTGCGCTATTACGCTTCTTTCAATAGGCAATAGGCAATAGGCAATCTCCGCAGCAATCTCTTTGTCTTGCCCTTGCCGGCCATTGGCCCTACCTTCCATCTCCCAATGACCGAGGCGGCGCAATCCATCTACTGGCTCTGTCAGGTTGCCGGGGCATCGTTTGTCGGCGGGGTGGTCGGCTCGATCAGCGGTCTGGGCGGGGGAATTGTCATCGTGCCCGTGCTCACCCTGTTCATGCATCTGGGCATTGAGCAAGCCATCGCCGCCAGCATCGTTTCCGTGATCGCCGTCTCCAGCGGCGCCGGCTCGGTTTACGTCAAGGACAAAATCACCAACGTGCGCATCGCAATGTTTCTCGAGCTTTCCACGGCCGCGGGCGCTTTGGTCGGCGCCGGATACCTGGCCCGAATCGCCAATCCCCAGCTTCTCTACGTCCTCTTCGGCCTGTTGCTGCTGGTCTCGCTCGTGCCGATCTTCGCCAAGCTCGGGGAGGAACTTCCCCGGCACGTGGAAAACGACCGCCTGGCGTCGTACCTTCGCCTGAACGGCTCCTATTTTGACAAACGCCTTAACCGTGACGTCCAGTACAACGTCACCGGCATTCCCGCGGCGCTGGGCGTCATGTTTGCCGCGGGAATCATCTCCGGCATCCTCGGCATCGGCGCGGGTGTGGTAAAGGTCCTCGCCCACGAGATCGCCATGAAGGTCCCAACCAAGGTCTCGACGGCGACGAGCAACTTCATGATCGGCGTGACCGCCGCCGCCGGGGCGGGATTTTACCTCCGTCGCGGACTGGTGCTGCCATTCGTCGTCGTCCCCGTCGCGATCTTCGTTCTCATCGGCGCGTTCGTCGGAACCATCGTCATGGAACGAATGTCCAACTCGATCATCCGGAAAATTTTCGCCCTGCTTTTGGCCATCGTGGGCATGCAAATGCTCCTTCGCGGCATCCTGGGAGGATTGTGACGTCCCAAATCAGCCCATCCCGCCGCCCGACCGTTTCCAGCGTCTCCGCGTGGGTATTGCGCGGCGGCGTCGTCAGCTCGTCGCTCGTCATGCTCGTCGGCATCATGTTCACCTTCGCCCACGGCACGATGTCGATTCAGAGAATGAAATCGGATGGATTCGATTATCGTCCCGGAATCATCATCGAAGGAATCCGACACGGACAGGGCAAACGGATCATTGAAGCCGGGATTTACCTGCTTGTGTTCACGCCCATTCTGCGCGTCTTCGCTTCGTGCGTGCTCTTTGCCTTTCAGGACCGCGACCGGCTTTACGCCGTGATTACGTTCGTGGTTCTGTTGCTCACGCTGGCGGGATTGCTTTGGATTGGCTGATGGACGAATATTGCGGGCATGGCCAGGCATACGGTTGTATTGATTCCCGGTGATGGAATAGGTCCGGAGGTGACGGGCGCCACGCGGCGAGTGCTAGAAGCGGCGGGTTTTTCGGTGGAATGGGTGGAAATGCCCGCCGGCGCCTCGGCCCTGGAACTGGGACTGGACAACGTGTTGCCGCAGCGCACGCTGGCCGCCGTCGCGGCGCACAAGATTGCGCTCAAGGGGCCGATCACCACGCCCGTCGGCAAGGGTTTCAAATCGGTCAACGTCCAGCTTCGCCAGAAGCTGGGCCTTTACGCCGCCGTCCGCCCGGTGCGGAATCTTCCGGGAGTGAAGACGCGCTACGAGGGCGTGGACATGGTCATCGTCCGCGAGAATACGGAGGGGCTTTACAGCGGCATCGAAAACGAAGTGGTGCCCGGCGTCGTGACCAGCATCAAGGTCGCCAGCCGGATGGCCTGCACCAGGATCGCCCGCTATGCGTTCCGCTATGCGACGCGCCGGCGCCGCAAGAGCATCACCGTGTTCCACAAGGCCAACATCATGAAGATGTCCGACGGGCTATTCCTCGATTGCGCCCGGCAAATCCATGAGGAGGAATATCCGAACATCGAATATGAGGAACTGATCATAGACGCCGGCTGCATGAGGCTCGTTCAGGACCCCGGACGCTTCGACGTTTTGCTGATGGAGAACCTGTACGGCGATCTGGTGAGCGATCTGTGCGCCGGGCTGGTGGGGGGGCTGGGCGTCGTGCCGGGGAGCAACATCGGCGATGAAGCGGCGATTTTCGAGGCCGTGCACGGCTCGGCTCCCGACATCGCCGGCAAAGGCGTGGCCAACCCTCTGGCGCTAATCATGTCCGGGGTCATGATGCTCAACCACCTTCAGGAAACGCAGATCGCCGAGAAGATCAAGCAGGCCTACGACGCCGTGCTGGCCGAAGGCCAGCACCTCACGCGCGACCTGGGTGGATCGGCGACCACGGACGGCTTTGCCGATGCCATCATCTCCAAATTCGACCGATAACGCCGACTCATCAGCCGGGGTTATAGTCCGTGGGGCGTTGTGTCGATGTCAAAATCAACCCCAGGGGGCGTTATATGAGTTTTACGGATCACCAATTCGTTGAAGCGGTCGAGTTATTGCATGGATTGCCGGCTCCCACGGGCCCCATGGACAAGCGGCGCGCCCGGCGCGTGGCAATCCGGTTGCCGGTGGATATCAAACTCGCGGCGGATTCGGATTCTCCGTGGATGACGGTGCAGATGCGCGACCTTTCCGCTCGCGGCATTGGGTTGCAAACCGATCGCGCCATCGCCGCCGATAATTCGTTCCTGCTTCGACTTCCAACCAAGAATGGAAAGAAATGCGCTGTTCCCTTGATTTGCCGGGTCGTTTACTGCAGGCCGGACAAGGATTTTTTTATCATCGGGGCGGAATTCAGCGGCTACGCGACGCCGGAAGAATCGGTTGGCGAATCCACCGAGAAGTTGGAGCGCATTCGCCGCTCGATTCTCGCCTGAGTTTTCCCATCATCCATTTGGACGTTTCGGAAAATGCGAAGTGCCCCCGCCGCAGATCGGCCGCGACTTCGGTGAGGACTTGCCGCAGCTTGCGATCGGCGATCCACGGTGCAAGCGGCGACAGGTTGATCTGGATGCCGTCGTCCGGCCAATGCCGCCAGCCGTCGGGAAGCGTTTGGCCGATGCGGGCGAAGGCCGAGCGCATTACGTTCAAATCAAGATCCAAGCGGGAGACGGCGACGATCCTTCCGTTACCGCAAAGCCCCCAGAAGACCGGGCGGCCGCGATAGAGGCTATTGTGCCACGGCAAGAAGTCCCGGGCGAAAAATCGTTCCAGTCCACCGACGGCCGCCTCCATTTCGGCCGCCGGGGTCTCGCCGGCGCGATCGGCCAAAATCCGCCGAAGATCGCGGCAAAGGGTCTCATCCAATGGCGACAGCGCGGCGATCTCGCCTGCCGCCGGCCGCTCCCACCGACCCAGCCAGACGCCCAACGCATAGCCGATCCATCGCCTTGCGGTCTCTTCCTTGGTGGCTTGGTTCCTTCGCGGCTCCTCGCGTGTTTCCTTCCCCGGCTTCACTCCATACAGTTGGGCGACCATTCGATCGATTCGGTTTTGCGCGGCGTCGATCGAAAGACGCAAGGCCCCAGCGCAGGCTCCATCGCCATTCCATGGTTCAGGCCGTACAAAATCCGCGCTGGTTTCATCGAAGCAATCGAGCTGTCTTGTCCACTCGATCGCACGC
>JBEKXM010000356.1:0-5275 GCA_049512115.1 Tepidisphaeraceae bacterium
GATGAACATCGGCGTGCCGACGGGGATGGGGAAAAAGCTGCCCAAAACCAGGGCGGAGAGCATCAGCAGCCAACCGACGACGTTCTTGATGATGACGCCGGGATAACGCGCGAAGAACGTCCAGGCCTCCGGCGCTGATTCGGCGGGCTTGGGCGGTGGGTCTTGGCTGGACATTCGGGGATTTCCGCCTGTTTACGCGGACGAAGACTGCGGCTCGTGCATGCGCTGCCGCAACGTGTCCATGATGTCGTGCACTTCCTGGGCCATTCGAGTGTTGGGGAAGTCGTTCATGATCTCTTCGCCGAGGCGAATGGCGTCGGCGATTCGCTGTTCCTTGACGGACTGGGAGAACCGGATGCGCAGGGCCTCGCGTTTTTCCTTGAAGACGTTGCGGGCGATCTCCTGCATCGACTCGGCCTCGGCGGGGGTGAGATAAAGATCCAATCGCTTGAGGATCTCGATGCTGCCGTCGACGTCGTGGCGGTCGATGGAGTCCTGCCAGCTTTGGCGAAGCTGCTGCTTGCGGAGTTGGCGGCGTGATTCAATTTCCTCGGGCAGGCGCTGGCATTGGGGATCGTCGGGGAACCGTTCCATGATGAGTTGGGCCTCCTGCATCGCCGCGCCCCAGGCCTCGCCCTTGATGTGCCGATCGACGGGCGCCAGCATCTCCGCCAGGACCCGGCGCTGGATATCCGTGTGCTTGGCGGTGATCTCCTTGCGGAACTCGTCGGCCTCCTGTTTGAAGCCGAATTGCGTTTCGATGTCGTTGGCGAGCAGGTAGGCGGCCTCCCAATTCTGCTGGGCGATTTCCTCGACGACGGCGCGCCGCACGGCGTCGTGGTCCTTCTCGCGGAAAGCGACGGCCTTGGCGCGGTCGCTCAGGAGTTGTTGCTCGCTGATGAGATTCATCAGGATGGAGATGCCTTCGAGGCGGTCGCTGAGGGTGGTCATGAACTCGGCCTGATGTCGAAGGTGGCTTCTTCGTGCGGCGGCGAGATTCAGGGCGATGGGGAGGGTGACGAGGATGGCGATAAGTCCGAGATAACCCGCGCAAAGAAAGGCGGCGCCGGTGGCGACGGAAGCTGCGGGCGCATCGGTATGCCGCAGGAGAATGACCCCCGCGCCCAGGGCAGCCAGGACGGCCAGGAAAGCAATAGCAAAAATCCAGGTGAACGTCGGCAGAGGTCGCTGTTCCATGGGTGCCTCGCGATCAGACCGAAAGAGATGCGGGAACGTACGCTATGATTAGCCTACGCCGGGAGATGCCGGCAAGTCAATGTTTTGCATTTTGCGTGGGCGGCGGTTTTGGCGCGCCCGACGGGCTGCCGATGGCGAAGGGATCGGCATTGGAGTTTTGGGCCGCCTTTTTGGACTCCCGCCGATGCCGCGCTTCCAGGTCCCTTAACATCTGGCTTCGCTCGGTTCCCATCATCCGCAACATCGCCCAGCCGCATACCACGCAGCCGATGATAAGGAAGTAATTCATGCGCCTATCGATGCCCTCCGTAACAGCATCGGACAAATCACTATCCGAGGTTTACCTTATGCGGCTGGACGCCTTGTCCAGGCACTTTTGGATGGCGATTATCCGTCCGGAGCAATTCGCTGCAACGAGGGGCAAGTACGACGCTGATGACCGCGGGTACGGGAGTTGGCGGGGCGGCTCGGCCGCGGCATCCCTCCAAGCCGGCGACGGCGGGCGCCGACGATACATGCCGGGATTGTAATTGCTCCGGACCGTGAAACGGCTCTTGACCAGCGGCCCAATCCGCCAAATGTATTCGAAATCCACTAGCCTCCCATCGGCCTATTGTGCACAATGCGGCCCATCCAGGAGCGCTGCGTGAGGGTCATCGATATCCGCGAGGTCACCAAGCCTATCCAATCGCAAATCCGCAATGCCTACATCGACTTTTCCAAAATGAATCTGAGCCTCGTGGCGGTGGTCACGGACGTGATGCGCGAAGGCCGGCCGGTCGTCGGATACGGGTTCAATTCCAACGGCCGATACGGCCAAGGGGCCATCATCCGCGAGCGGCTACGGCCCCGCATCATGGAGGCCAGCCCCCAGAGCTTGCTGGACGACACCGGCGAGAATCTCGACCCCGGCAGGATCTGGTCCTGCATGATGACCAACGAAAAACCGGGCGGGCACGGCGAGCGCTCGGTGGCGGTCGGAACCATTGATATGGCCGTCTGGGATGCCGTTGCGAAGATCGCCGGTAAACCGCTGTTCCAAATCCTGGCCGAGCGATATGGAAATGCGCGGCCAGATCGCCGGGTCTTCGTCTACGCCGCGGGTGGATATTATTACCCGGGTAAAAATCTCGATGCCCTCAAAGGCGAAATGAAGAGCTACACCGACCGCGGATACACGGTGGTCAAAATGAAAATTGGCGGCGTGCGGCTGGCGGAGGACATCGAGCGCATCGAAGCGGTCCTGGGCATTCTCCAACCGGGACAGCGGCTGGCGGTGGACGCCAACGGCAAATTCGATCTGCCCACGGCCATTCAATATGCCGGAGCGATGGCGCACTACAATCTATTCTGGTACGAAGAGGCGGGCGATCCGCTGGATTTCCAACTACAGGCGGAATTGGCCAAGCACTACGCCGGCAGCATGGCCACGGGGGAGAACCTGTTTTCGATGCAGGACGCGCGAAACCTGATCCGCTACGGCGGCATGAGGCCCGATCGGGATTGGCTTCAGTTTGACTGTGCCCTGTCCTATGGATTGGTGGAATACCTGCGGACGCTGGCGATGCTGAAAGAAAACGGCTGGTCGGCGGCGCGCTGCATTCCGCACGGCGGGCACCAGATGTCGCTGAACATCGCCGCAGGTCTGGGTCTGGGCGGCAACGAATCCTATCCCGACCTGTTCCAGCCATACGGCGGATTTCCCGATGGGGTGCGCGTCGAGAATGGCCACATTACCATGCCCCAGCTTGTCGGAATTGGATTTGAAGGCAAAGCGGACCTCTACCGCGAAATGAAAGCCCTGAGCGCGTGATGCGCTTCCTTTCCAAACTGCACGTTCAGTTGTTCCTGGCCATTGCCGCGGGGATTCTCTTCGGCGCCATTCGGCCGGACTGGGCGGTCCGGCTCAAGCCTCTGGGCGACCTGTTCGTCGGGGTGATCCGCGTGCTGCTGGGACCCATTATATTCGGGACCGTGACGGTGGGGATCGGCAAAATGTCCAACGTCAAATCCATCGGCCGCATCGGAATCAAGGCGATGATCTATTTCGAGCTGGTTTCAGGATTGGCCCTGGTGATGGGCCTGACCGTCGTCAGTATCTTCCGGCCCGGCGCGGCGATGAACGTCGGCCCGCTTTCCGCGGCTGGCGCGGCGGCGGCTCATGGCGCTCTGGATCGTCTGATTCATCCGAATATTCTGCTGATCGTCCTGGTTTCCATCTGCCTCGGCGTCGCGCTGTCCCGCGTCAGCGGCAAGCAAGCGATCATTCATCGGCTCGACGCATTCCTGCGCGTCATGTTCCGCATCGTGCGCCTGGTGATGTACCTCGCCCCGCCGGCCGCGTTTGGCGCGATGGCCTACGTCATCGGAAAATACGGCCTGGGAAAGCTTCTCCCCTATGCCAAGCTGCTGGCTTGCGTCTACGGCACGTGCCTCCTGTTCATCGTCGGCGTGCTCGGTCCGATCGCCCGGCTCAGCGGAATTTCGCTGGGGCGTTTTCTCGGCTATATCCTGGACGAAATTCTCATCGTCTTCGGAACCTGCTCAACCGAATCGGTATTGCCGCAAATGATCGGCAAGCTGGAGGCGATGGGATGCGAAAGTTCCCTGGTCGGCATGGTTTTGCCGGCCGGCTATACGTTCAACGCCGATGGGACGTCGATCTATCTCACGATCGCCGCCCTCTTCATCGCCCAGGCGACGCGAACGCCGCTTACCTGGCGCGACGAACTGACGGTTCTGGCGGTACTGCTGGTGACAAGCAAAGGCTCTGCCGGCGTGGCGGGAGCGGGCTTGGTGACGTTGGCCGCGACCCTGGCTTCCACCAACAAGATTCCCGCCGCCGGCCTGTCCCTCGTGCTGGGCATTGAAAGCCTGCTGAACCAGGCCAGAGCCGTGACAAACGTCATCGGCAACGGCGTAGCGACGCTGGCAATCGCACGCTGGGAGGGAAAACTCGACAGGGAAAAAGCGTATCATCAATTGGAACATCCAATCAGAAAAGGCGAAGAAGGGATTTAGCCCGGATTGTTCACCGCGAAGGGCGCCCAGCGCGAGCTATGCCCGCAACCTGAAGAGTTTTACCGCGAAGACGCGAAGAGCGCGAAGTTGCGCGAAGAATTATCAATCTGAATCTGACTTCGCGAAACTTCGCTTCTTCGCTCCTTCGCGGTAACGCATTTGAGGATAAGCGATGAAGCGGCGAGGCGGCGCAATCTGGCGGAATAAAAACGGATGGTGTAGTATCGCAGGGGTCACTCGGATTGACCGAAGAAAGACGCTGTTTTTCCGGGGGAAATTCGAGTGTGGGCCTCTTGGCGGAATTGGCAGACGCGTTGGACTCAAAATCCAATGCCCGTAAGGGCGTATCGGTTCGACTCCGATAGAGGCCATTGCGGCCGGCGGGCCGCAATAGAGCGGGGGAGCAGTAGATACAGAGAAAATCTAAGAGCAAGAGCCGCGTTGATCGACGAACTGGCCTCCACTGCGGTCTACTGCTTCCCGGCGCGCCGGGATTCTACTGTTCATCTTCAATTCGCCTTTCGGACGTCATGCTCGAAATCCGGAGGCGCGGCGTCCCCGTTCACGTTTGCTGTCCACTTCCTGATTTGGTTAATCGATTTCGCGCGATTTTGGCTGGTTTTTGGGGGCGCTGACACAGTCGCCGTTCTTGATAGCGCCAGGGCCGACTGTGTCAGCGTCAGCGCGCGAATTTGAGTAGTGCGGCCATTTGTCGGTGCTCGAAATGAAACTCCGGATTTTGCGGATAACCCAACGCGGCATAGCCGCAACCAAAATGGAACGCAAACGCGGGCATTTCCTTGAAACCCAAAGCGCAACAGCGAGGCGGGAAAAGCAGATTTTCCGCCCGCTTCGCAAGCCCGCATGATTCACCGCCAAGGGCGCGAAGAGCGCAAAGGAAGAAGGAAAGTCCGTTGAACCCACTTCGACATAACTTCTTCTCCGCATTGATTCTTCGCGCTCTTGGCGCACTTCGCGGTGAATAATCCGAGCCGGAAATTTGCGCGGTGTGCGAAGATTATGATGGATTGCAGCACGGATAGGAAATGGACGAATT
>JBEKXM010000357.1:0-5260 GCA_049512115.1 Tepidisphaeraceae bacterium
TGCCGCGGCGGCTGGACTTTCTTTGCGCTTGCAGAAGGCGGTTGCGAACGTAAACAGGACAGCCAACGGTTCGAGCATCGGCAGGGCCTGATTATATTCGAGCCCGCGACGCCGGACGGCACGAAAACCATAACCGATAAAAATCTTCTGTTTCATAGCCCGCCGATTGTGTCACGCTACAGGAATGGGAGAATCGTTTTATGCAAATCCTGACTAACTGCGGCGGGATCGCCGAGACCAATTGTTACCTGATCGCCGATGAAACCAGCGGAAAGGCGGTGCTGTTCGACGCGCCCAACGACACGACGGCCGCCCTGCTGGAGCAGGCGGTGCAGCGCGGATGGGACGTGACGGGGCTGTGGCCGACGCACGGGCATTTCGATCACGTCGCCGATCACGCGGTCGTCACCGCGAAATTTCCCCGGGCGAGAGTTTTGATCCATCGTCTGGACGAGCCCAAGCTCCTCATGCCGGTCGATAAGATGTTCAACCTGCCCTTCGAGATTCCACTGCGCAAGGCGGATGGATACGTCGAGGACGGGCAGGAACTGAAAATCGGCAATCTGACGGCAAGGGTCCTGCACACACCGGGGCATTCGCCCGGACACGTGATGTACTATTTCGCCGAGCAGAACGTCCTGGTCGGCGGGGATTTGATCATCATGGGATCGGTCGGAAGAACGGACCTGCCCGATTCGAATTACCGCGACTTGCAGGGGTCGATCCGCAAGGTGATGGCGTTGCCGCCGGCAACGCAGCTCCTGCCCGGCCATGGGCCGCCAAGCCGGTTGGCGGATGAGGCCAAGAACAATCCGTTTGTCGCCGAGGCGATGAATGCCCGCTGATGCGCTGGCGCTATTGCGCTTGCGCCGACGGCGCCGTGGTCGCCCCGCCGCCGCTCGTCTCTGCGGCCGCCAGCGTGATCGTGATGCTCGGATTGGCCGAATCACCGGTGACGCTCACGGTCGCCGATCCTTTGCCGATCGACTTCTTCGACGCGGTGACCTTGTAGTCGCCGTTGGCCAGGGCCGAAAACGTGTACTTGCCATCTTTGTCCGTCTTGGCGCTGTTCAAAGCCTTGGAATGGCCTTCCACCTTGGTATAGATCTTGACGGTGACCTTATTCACAGGCTGGCTGTTGGAATCCACGACGGTGACCGTGATGCTGCCGTTTGCCGCGCTGGGCTGCGAAGTGGCGGAATCATCGGCCTTCACCGCGTGACTGGCGAACACCGCCAGGGCAAACAGCGCGAAAGCGAGCGCAACCGAATTGATTGGACGAAACATGAACGACCTCCTCTAAGCAAACCAATGGTAGAAAACCGTCAGGCAGATTGTGGGCAAAACACAGCGTCTGTCAACCGAAAAAAAAGGCCCCGGATGTACGTCCGGGGCTTCGCTGACCCGCATTTCACGGGCGTTTTTACGGTGCGCTAGAATTGCATGATCACGTCGACCGCGGCGGTCAGTTCGCTGTAATCGCCGCCGCCGCTGTGGCTGGCGTTGAAAACGCGCCGGTCCGAATCATCGACGCGGATCTCGGGGCGAATTTGCAGGAACTGAAGGTAGTTGTTGTCCGGAAGGGGATGGATCTGCACGCCCAGAGTGCCCTCATAATAATTGGCCTGGGTTCCGGTCGAGGCCCCGCCCTGATCGCGGTACCACTCGCCGCGGAAATTCACCGCGAACATGGAGTTGATCTTGTAACCGGCGTACGCAACCACGGCGTACCACTGGGCGGACGCACCAGTCGTCGTGGCCGCCCCGTGCGGGTCGTCGCTGTATAGGAAATCGCCCACCACCGTCAACTGATCGGAAACGGTCCAGGTGGGGATCGCCTCGATGGTTGTCCGATAATCGCTGTTGTCGCCCGTGTCCTCCGGGCCTGCCTCGACGTTCAGCACCATCGCCAGATTGCTGGTGATGCTTCCCTTGGCTTCAGCAAGGAAGTCGATCGCGTCGTTGTTGTCGCGCAGGCTCTGGCCCCAGCCGTTGGTGATCCCGCCCTCAACGGTCCAATCATTCCCATTGAGCAGTTTCGGGAACGTGTATGAGGCCATGACTCCCGTGTTGGTGAAGGGGATGGCGTAGAAGAACTCATAGCTGTGGGTGTAGAACAGGTTGCCGGTGGGATTGATGACTTCCTGTCCGAGGAGAGCGACGAATTTTCCCGCGGTGAGGGTCAATCCGGAACCCAGCGGCACCAGCAGCGAAAGATTCGCCTGAAGAATATCGTATTGATTTTGAGGATTTCCCGGCGCGCGATTGTCCAGCATCCCATGGGAATGCGTAAAGGCATCGTCCGTTCCGTAGCCGTTTTCAAAGGTGAAACCCCAGTCAAATGACTTGGTGGTATCAAGACCCTTGGAGATGGTCAGGTCCACCTGATCCAGGAGAACGCGATTGCTGTAAGGCCCGGGAAAGGGAATGAGCGTCGGGGCATCGCCGTTGGGGCCTGAGCCCAGGCGTGGATTGTTGGTGTCGTAGAAGTATCCGCCTTCCACGAAGCCGGTGAAATTGAACTTATTTTTTCCCAGCCATTGGCCGACCGGGGTCGGATCGAGCAGGTACATGACCGGCGTGAGCGTCGTCTCGGAAGTCGCCGACGCGGGGGCCGTTGCAGGAGCCGTGGTCGTGTCGTCCAACAGGACCGGATTCACCATCTGCATTTGCGAGCCGCCCAGATTCTGAACTTCGTCCGATGCCAGCGCAGCCGAACCACAGGCCAGCACGGCCATCGCGGCTGCGCCCGCCAAACCTTTCCAATTCATAATGAGTGTCTCCTTCCTACGAGGTAGTAAAAGCGCGGCAATGCCCCTGCCGTAGACACGGGCTCATCAATGGTGAAACGGCAAATCCAGTGCCATCCGCGGATAGTCCGCCGTTTTTTGCTGCCCGCGGCGATTCCCGCGGTAAATCCGGTTGTTTGGTTGCCGGTCAGATGGTTCAACAGTTGCCTAAGCTGTAAGCAAGCTCGGTCGAATGCTTGTTTCCTGCCGCGAATGTCGGCTGATGCCCAGCCCGATCACGCCTCCTTGGTCCGCCGAAAGGCAGCCGGAGAGATGCCTGTAAAGCGCCTGAATTGGCGCGAGAAGAAAAATACGTCCCGATAGCCAAGCTGCTCGGCGATAGTCTTGATCGGCAACTCGGTGGCTCCGAGCATTTGCCGGGCGTGGCCGATGCGGCATGCGATGGTGTAGGCTTGTGGTGAAGTCCCCATGGCGGCGGCAAATCGGCGGCGAAAGGTCCTGGGCGACATCCCGGCCTCGAGCGCCAATCGGTCGTAATCGATCCGGCCCCCCAACGCGGTGATTCTCGCCAGCCCGGCTTCCAGCCATGACGGCACCGTCTGCGGCATGGCCCGCGCCTCGGCCAACTCGGTGAGGATCGTTTCCAACAGAAGCGCCGCCCGCGCGATTCCCCAGCGGTCGGTCCGGCGGGAAAGCTCCAGCAGATCATCGAAGCGTCCGGAATAATCCATCGCCGGCGCCGGCTGCTGCGGCAAAACGGGAAACAGCCCCCGGCTCATCCATTGCCTCACCGCCGAGCCCCGGAACGCCAGATACCGATGCACCCACGTCTTGCCCCCTCCCGCCGCCCGAAAGCTGATCCGCGGGCCGGGATAACTCGACCAGAACCAGCGGCCTTGCAATCGGTAGGACTGCTCGTCGATCTCCAATTCGATTTCGCCTCCGTCCATGTATTGCAGCACGCAGTAGTTCTCGAAATACTTGTCGATGCGATGGTTGCATTGCGGAACAAACTGGCCGAACAGGAAGTGAATCGATCGCCCCATGTTGGCCGCAAAATACCAAAGATGGCTGCAAAATCCATAGTAATGTGCGAAAATGGCATATATCCTATGGCCGCACAGTGCATTGGGAGGAATGCGACCGAGGAGCGAACGTGGAAACTCACCGCGTCGGCATCATCCTGAACGGCGTCACGGGCCGCATGGGCACGAACCAGCATCTGGAACGCTCCATCATGGCCATCCGCAATCAGGGCGGAGTGAAGGTCGATGATGGCTCGGTCATCATGCCTGAGCCGATCCTGGTTGGTCGAAACGCCGACAAGCTCAGGCAACTTTCCGACCGGCACGGCGGGATCGCCTATTCGACGGATTTCACCGCGGTCCTCGGCGAGGCGAACTACCCGGTTTACTTCGACGCGCAAACCACGCCGTTGCGATTCGACGCCTTGAGCAAAGCCCTGGCCGCGGGGAAGCACGTGTATTGCGAGAAGCCCGTCGCCGCCACCTCCGCCGAAGCAATGGACCTGGTGAGGAAAGCCGACAAGGCGGGCGTGAAGAACGGCGTGGTCCAAGACAAGCTCTGGCTTCCGGGAATTCGCAAGCTCAAACATCTGATCGACACCGGGTTCTTCGGCAGGATTTTGTCCGTGCGTGGAGAGTTCGGATACTGGGTCTTCACCGGGGAGAATCAGCCGGCCCAACGCCCAAGCTGGAATTACCGCGCCGAAGACGGGGGTGGAATCATCGTGGACATGATGTGCCACTGGCGGTATCTGGTGGACAATCTTTTCGGCAACGTCGTGAGCGTTTCGTGTCTGGGGGCGACCCATATCGGCCACCGCGTCGATGAGCAGGGGCGGCGTTACAAATGCTCCGCCGACGACAGCGCCTACGCAACCATGGTCACCGATCGCGAAATCGTCTGCCATTTCAATTCGTCGTGGTGCGTCCGCGTCCGCCGGGACGATCTGTTGACGTTGCAGGTGGACGGCACGGACGGGTCGGCGGTCGCGGGGCTGCGCGATTGCCGCATCCAGCACGCCTCCATGACTCCCAAAGCCGTATGGAATCCCGACATCGACAGCCCGATTGATTTCTTCGCCGACTGGACAAGCGTGCCGGCAAATCAGAATTTTGACAACGCCTTCAAGGCACAGTGGGAGTTGTTCCTTCGTCACGTTGTTCTGGGCGAGGAGTTCAAATGGACGCTCCGGGAAGCGGCCAAGGGCGTGCAACTGGCGGAGTTGGGAATCGAATCGTGGAAACAGCGCCGATGGATCGACGTGCCTGCGTTGACTTAGAGTGTTCAACAATATGAACCACAGAGGACACAGAGACCACAGAGGACACAGAGAAAACTGAATATTCAGTATTCCTCTGTGCTCTCTGTGCTACTGACGTTCCAGTTTTGCGCGCGGCGACAACATTTCTTGTGCAAGTGCAAAACGCCGATTTGGGTTGCGGGCAAGGCGCGCCCTGGTACTCTGTGCCGAAATCCGTGAAGGT
>JBEKXM010000358.1:0-5260 GCA_049512115.1 Tepidisphaeraceae bacterium
TCCCCCGGTGAATGAGGAATGCGTCCGCCTGGACGGTTCGACGGTTCCGGTGGAAGCGATTGGCGTGGCAGTGCCCTGGCGGGGCGGGAAGGGGATTCAAGTCATTTGGCGGGATATTTCGTAGCGCAAACGCGCCGAAGAGGAGAAATCGCAGTTGCTCGCCAGCGAACGCGCCGCACGCAGCGCCGCCGAGCATACCAGCCGCATGAAGGACGAGTTTTTGGCAACGATGTCCCACGAGCTGCGCACGCCCCTGAACGCCATCGTCGGGTGGGCCCATTTGTTGCTTCAGCGAAACCCCGACGCCAACGATTTACAGCAAGGGCTTTCGACCATCGAGCGCAACGCGCGCGTACAAACCCGGCTCATCGAGGATTTGCTCGACATGAGCCGGATTATCTCGGGAAAGCTGCGCCTGGACATGCAGCGAGTTTTGCCGGTGACGATCATCGAGGCGGCCATCGATTCGCTCAAGCCCGCCGCCGATGCCAAGGGCGTCAGGCTGGAGAAGATGCTGGACCCGCTGGCGGCGCCGGTCGCGGGCGATCCCGGCCGTTTGCAGCAGGTCGTCTGGAACCTTCTCTCCAACGCCATCAAATTCACTCCCAAGGGCGGACGCGTGCAGGTCATCCTCGAACGGGTGAACTCGCACGTCGAGTTGACCGTCGCCGATACCGGGCAGGGGATTGCCCCGGAATTCCTGCCCTTCGTCTTCGACCGCTTCCGCCAGGGGGATTCATCGACCACCCGCAAGCAGGGCGGATTGGGGATCGGACTGGCGATTGCCAAGCAACTGGTGGAGCTGCATGGCGGGACCATACGGGCAACGAGTCCGGGAAACGGCCAGGGTTCATCGTTCATCGTGCAGCTTCCCCTCATGGTCGTTCACGCACAGCCGGGTGACGCGGAGCGTCTGCATCCGCGCGCGGCCGCGGGAATCGTGCCGGCGGCGGCTTCGCGTTCCCAGCTTCAGGGCGTCAAGGTCCTGGTCGTGGATGATGAACCGGATGCGCGCGAACTGATCAAGCGGGTCCTGGAGGATTGCAAGGCCCAGGTTCTGACCGCCGGTTCCGCCGCCGAGGCCATGCCCATCCTCCTCCAGCAAAAGCCGGATGTTTTGCTCAGCGACATCGGCATGCCACAGGTGGATGGATACGATTTTCTACGGCAAGTCCGGGCGATGACCGCCCAGAGCGGTGGGAAAATACCGGCGATTGCCCTGACGGCCTTCGCACGCTCGGAAGACAGGACACGGGCACTGATGTCGGGATACCAGGTGCATGTCTCCAAGCCGGTGGAGCCGGCGGAATTGGTGGCGACGGTTGCCTCCGTCATGGGCCGCACCGGCGAATCGCCGTGACAGGCCGTGACACTCTTAGGGAGATTGCATGAACAGGAAGATTGCCAAGCGCCTGTGCGTAACGGCTGCCGTCGGCGCCGTCGCCGGTTGCTTGTACTCCGCAATTCCGAAGCCGGTGTCGCGCAACGACGGACCGATTCGCCAGGCCAACGAAGGCTACAGTTTGCTCCACCAACTCATGAGCGATGAGAGCGACGCGAGCAAAATCCTCATCCTCAAGCACGCGGATGATCCGGTGGCGGGCACGGTGAAGGAAATCTCCGACGCCTGCAAGGCGGCGAAAACGCGGTTGGATGAGTTTCCCAAATCCGATTCTCGCATTGAATTCGACGTTCCCGATCTCCCTCGCGTCGAGCAGGAATCCCGCGACCTCGACTCCTCGATCGAGGAAAAAGAACTGCTGTTTTCCAGCGGAAGGACGTTCGAGTTGCGGCTGATCTACGCCCAGGCGCAGGCCATGGAATATGGCGAAGTTTTGTGCAAGGCCCTGATCGCGCGCGAGGACGATCCCGGGCGCAAGGCGTTTGTGACCAATCTGGCCAAGCAGTGCGCGGATTTCCGAGACCGGCTGCTCGGATTGCTGGCGGTCAGCCGTGAGAAAAAGGGGTCATAAGCCATTTCACATGTTTATGCGAATTCCACCTGTTATTAGCGGGAGTGGCGAAAAAGGCTTTTGACCCCCTTTTTTCTCGCGCCTGAAAACGTGGGAAGGACGACGATGATTTGGCGAATGATTCTTGTTCTCGTCTCTACGGCCGCGATCTGCGGTTCGGCCGCGGCGGAAGGCAATGCCTCCGCGGCAGACGAGAAGTACACCCTTCACGAAAACCTGCACGTGGGCCAGAAGGTGTCGAATTCCATTCACTATGAATGCAAAGTCAATTCCACCGCGACGACCAACGGCAAGCAGACCGCCACGAATACCACCACCGCCCTGAGTTGGAAAGTAACGCTGACCATCCTGGACGAGAAGGACGGATCGGCAACACGCGCGCAGGCGGACGTCGATCCCGACAGCTTCGACACCGCCAAGGACGCCGACGGACCGGAGAAGAAAATCCCCTGTCCGTTCGCCGGCAAGACCGTCGTTTTGGCGCGCCACCCCGACGAGTCGATCACCAACGATTTTACCGGCACTGCCTCCGATGACGACCTGGATATGCTCAACAACTTTATCACCCCGGACGAGGACTTTTATCCCGACATTCCCGTGGCCGTGGGCGAAACCTGGGACAACACCGCCAAGGCCGGCCGGCACGCCCAGCTGGGCCCCAACGATCGCATGGCGTCCGTGTGCCGATTGGATTGGGTCAAGACGATCGACGGCAAACAGATGGCGCAGATTTCCAACTCGGTGGCCATCATCTATCACGAAGCCGGCAACGTGGAGGAAGACACGAGTTACACCGCGTCGGTTCTGGTGAACGTCGCCGCCGGAATGATCGTCAAGGGAGACGAGAAGGGATCGAGCAAATACGCCACCCCCGCGGCCGAGGCGACTCAGATGAGCGGCGGAACGGAATTCACCTTTCAGTGCCAGGCGGTTCCCGTCGCGGCCGCGGGAGCCACCACGAGGCCGTAAATCTTGAATGTCCACTTCATTGAGCTTCAAGCCTGACGCACAGCAGCTTCCAGGCCAGGATCGAAAGTCCGGCAATGGAGCAGGCCGATGCGAATAACAGAATCGCAACCAGCAGGCCGCCGGCCACTTCATCCGGCGCGGCCGGTGCCGACAGAACGGCGAAAACCAGGATGATCATCCCGGCGATCTGAAGGACGGCGGCCAGCACGAGGGACGGCGCCGGCTCGGCGGATTCCTGAAAATACTTCCACGCAAACCTGGTGATCAGCAGCCACGCCAGAATCGGACAGAGGATCAGAAGAAGATCGCCGAACTTGCCGGCCAGCGCCGCCGCGGCGTCTGGCGTTTTGGCGCTTTCGGCCTGCCCTGCCCAATGGCTGGCGAGCAGCACAAACTGTTTGCCGTCCCACTTAACGTCCGCGTACCCGCCCCGGTCGTCCTGGAAATGCAGCACGTCATTTCCGTTCATTCGAAAATCCAATCCATTTCCGTTCTCGTCGTAGAAGTGCGACGGCGGAGAGAACCATTCCAGGTAGTCGCAAGCGGTGAACGGCGACTTGGAATTGCTATCCTCATCCGGTTCCGATTTCAAAATCATCACGCCGTCCTTGACGCTCAGTCCGCGCAGAAATGCCGCGCCTTCGACGGGCATCTGGTGCGGCGGAGGATCGAGCCGGATTTGGCCGGCGTTGCCGAATTTCATCGAAAACGCCGGCGCAAAATGCAGAGCTACGGCGGGAAGAAGCAGCAACGAGCTGCCCAGCGCCCACCGAAGCCAGCGCCGGCAACGCTGGGATACCGCGGCATTCTTCGAAAACGCCAGGAATGCCAGCGGGACGAATATGGCGACATCGCCGGCCAAGCTTCCCAGCACCGTGTCAAATGCGAATCCAAATCCAGCCAAACAGAGCAAAAACGGGATCGGCGACAACGCCAGAAGAACGATGAAGACGCGCATCGGCATCCCGCTGATTATGCCCCGGCATCGAGCGAATGGCTATCCGGTCCTGGCAGTTTCATCTCAAGGTAATTGGGTTATCATCCCGGCAAACTGAAAGGCAGGTCTCTGATGAGCGAAGTTCGGGTATTGGTCGGGACGCGGAAAGGCGCGTTCGTCCTGACATCCGACGGCCAGCGCCGGCGCTGGGATATTGACGGGCCTCATTTTGGCGGGTGGGAGATTTATCATCTCAAAGGCTCCCCGGTCGATCCAAGTCGGATTTATGCCTCTCAGTCCAGCGGTTGGTTTGGGCAGGTGATTCAGCGATCCAACGATGGCGGGAAAACGTGGGCGCCGGTGGGAAATAAATTTGCCTTCGACGGTGTCCCCGGCACGCACCAGTGGTACGACGGCACGCCGCATCCTTGGGAGTTCAAGCGCGTGTGGCATCTGGAGCCGTCGCTGACCGATCCGGACGTTGTTTATGCCGGCGTGGAGGACGCCGCGTTGTTCCGTTCCAGCGACGGCGGGCAGACGTGGCGGGAACTGCCCGGGCTGCGCGGGCACGGTTCCGGGCCGCGCTGGCAGCCGGGGGCGGGGGGGATGTGTCTGCATTCCATACTTCTCGATCCGACCAATCCCGGGCGCATGTTCATCGCCATCTCCGCCGCGGGGGCCTTCCGAACCGACGACGCCGGCCAGACCTGGCAACCAATCAATCGCGGACTGAGATCGCAGTACATTCCCAACCCCACCGCCGAGGTCGGCCATTGCGTTCACCGCATCGCGATGCACCCGTCGCATCCGGACGTTTTGTTCATGCAGAAGCATTGGGACGTGATGCGAAGCGACGACGGCGGCGACTCGTGGAAAGAGGTCAGCGGGAATTTGCCGAGCGATTTCGGGTTCCCCATCGACGTTCACGCCCACGAGCCCCAGACGATTTACGTCGTGCCCATCAAGAGCGATTCGGAACATTATCCGCCCGAGGGAAAACTGCGCGTGTACCGCAGCCGCACTGGCGGAGGCGAGTGGGAGCCGCTGACCAACGGTCTGCCGCAACGCGACTGCTACGTCAACGTATTGCGCGAAGCGATGGCCGTGGATTCGCTCGATTCGTGCGGAATCTATTTCGGAACGACCGGCGGCCAGGTCTACGCCTCCGCCGATGCCGGAGACAACTGGGCTCCCATCGTCCGCGATCTTCCGGCCGTGCTGTCGGTCGAGGTTCAGACATTGTCATGATACGCATCGTGCTTCCGCAGCATCTTCGCACTCTGGCCGGCGTCGGCCGCGAGGTGAACCTGGACATCGACGGCCAACTCACGCAACGCTCGGTTCTCGATGCGCTGGAGTCCCGCTATCCGATGCTGCGCGG
>JBEKXM010000359.1:0-5244 GCA_049512115.1 Tepidisphaeraceae bacterium
GGCCCCATGCCGCCGTTGTATGGATATGACCTGACCGGCCGGAAAGACAATCCGCTGATCGAGGTTCCGATGACCGCCGGGCCGAAACGCGATCCGGTGCTTGCCGCCTGGCAGGCCGGCCTGGGGAAATCGGCGGTATACATGGGCGACGCGTTTAACCGTTGGGATGCCAATTGGGTCGGCAGCGACTTGTACGAGAAATTCTGGTCGCAGGTGGTGCGCGGCGTTTCCCGCTCGCCGTTTTCAAGCGATTTTGAAACGGAAATGACCACCGACGGCGAGCACGGCCACATCGTCATCCGGGCGACGAAACAGGGAAACGCGTTCAATAACTTCCTGAACATCGCCGGCACGCTCGCCGGCGGCACGGATTTGACGCCGCATTCCATCCGTCCCCTGCAAACCGGACCGGGAACCTACGAGGCGGATTTCGACGCCAGCGCGCCGGGCAGCTACATCTGTTATCTCAGCTACGTCGGCCAGGATGGCAAGACGGGATCGCTGCTGGCGGGGACGACCGTCAACAGCTCGCCGGAGATGCGCGATCTGCAAAGCAACGACGCCCTGCTGAAGCAGATCGCCGAACGCACCGGGGGAAGATGGCTCAAGCCGTTTGACGTGTCCTCGGCGGATTTGTTCACGCGCGATGGCCTGACCGTCACCGATTCTCCCCAATCCATCTGGGATTTGTTGGTGCCGTGGCTGCTGGCGCTGATTCTCGTGGACGTGGCGATACGCCGCATCGCCTGGGATTGGCCGGCAACCAAGCGCATGGCGCTGGCGGTGGCGGATTACGTGCGGACTTTCACCATGACCTACCGCAAGGTGGAGAGCCCGCGGATGCTGGAAAGTCTCAAGCGCGTGCGCGAGGAACTCGCCGAGCAGAAATTCAAAGGCGCGGACGAAGCCCCTCGGCCGGTTCTCCAATCCAGACCCGATCCGAGAGCGAAATTTGAGGCCGGCGAAGGCGTCGATGGAGAGCTGACGGCCGTCGTCGGCGGCGCGGTTGACAAGCCGATTCCCGCCGCGCCGCGCGATGTCCATCCCAAGGGCGCGGTCGGGCTCGGAGAACATACAGGCGGTTTGCTTGAGGCAAAACGCCGGGCGCAGCAAAAGATTCGGCAGAAACAGGAAGAATGATGGAATTTATCATTTGTCAGTTGTCATTCGTCATTTGTCATTCGAGTTTGATTCGTCATTCGAATTTCGAATTTCGATTTTTTTCACCTCCCGCTTATAAGGAATCCCCATGTCTTTAACCCCTCCCATTCCCGGCGTTGATCCGCAAATCCAGGCTGCCTGCGACCAGTTTCGCCAGGACTACCGTGCCGTGCAGGCCGAGATCGCAAAGGTCATCGTCGGCCACCAGGAGATCGTGGACGGCGTGCTGACGTGCCTCTTCGTCGGCGGCCACGCGCTGCTCGAAGGCGTTCCCGGTCTGGGCAAAACCGCCCTGATCCGCACCTTGGCCGATGCGCTGGATTTGAAGTTCAGCCGAATCCAGTTCACGCCGGACCTGATGCCGGCCGACATCATCGGCACCAACGTCATCATGGAAAACGACGCCGGGCATCGAGGCTTCACGTTCATGCCCGGGCCGATTTTCTCGCAAATCGTGTTGGCGGATGAAATCAACCGCGCCACTCCCAAGACCCAATCCGCCCTGCTGGAAGCGATGCAGGAAAGGCAGGTGACCGCCGGCGGGCAGGTTCGCAAGCTCGAGGAGCCGTTCTTCGTCATGGCGACGCAAAATCCGCTCGAGCAGGAAGGCACCTACCCCCTGCCCGAGGCGCAACTCGACCGATTTTTCTACAAGCTGATCGTGCAATACAGCGGCCGGGATGAGCTGAAGGAAATACTCAACCGCACGACCACGGCTTACAAAGCGGAAGTGAAGGCCGTGCTGGACGGGGCGAGGATCATCCAGCATCAACAACTGGTCAAACGCGTCATCATCGCTCCGCACGTCCAGGATTATGCGATCCGCATCGTGCTGGCGACCCATCCGCAGGGGATTTTCGCGGTGGGAATGACCAACCAGTTTCTGCGCGTCGGCGCCAGCCCTCGCGCGGCGCAGGCCATCGCCCTGGGCAGCAAAGTCCGAGCCCTGCTCGACGGCCGGTTCCACGTCAGCTTCAAGGACATCAAAGAGGTCGCCATCCCAGCCATGCGGCATCGGCTGATCCTCAACTTCGAAGGCGAGGCCGAGGGAATCACCACCGACATGGTGCTGGAAAAAGTTATCGCCGATACCCCGAATACGGTCGAGGAGGAAATGGCGGCGATTAAAAAATAGGACGTCCGGCGGCGGTATAATCAAATCGGAAGCCAATATATGAAGGAAATTACCTTTATTGTTACTGAAGAGCGTTCAGATGGTGGATACTTGGCCCGCGCACACTGGCCGGCAGGCAATCGCGACATCTTTACCGAAGGTAACGATCGCGAAGAATTGATTCGCAATATTCGCGAGGCGATCGATGCAACATTCGATTCGGGCGAAAGCAAGCCGCAGCTGATCCACCTGCATTTCGTGCGGGATGAGGTCATCGCGGGATAAGACTGCCGCGGGACCTTTGCGGAGAGGAGATTGTCAAGGGATTGCAACGCATGGGTTATGCATGGACCCGCCAAAAAGGCGATCATGTTTCCATGACGACGCTTCAAAACGGCGAACATCATGTGACCGTGCCGTTGCACAGCCCAGTGCGGGTCGGAACGCTGGCGGGCATTCTCGACTCGGTTGCCGCTCACCTTGGGATAAGCCGCCGGCAATTGTTGCGGGATATGCGAGTGTGAAAAAACAAAGCGAAGGCAATCGCGGTACATGCGAAACAGCATTTTTGATCAGTTGATAGCCCACCCTTCATGGGTCGCCGGCGCGGTGACGGTGGGAACCGCGATTGTGTTCTTCCGGCTCATCCGCCGGGAACATCGGCGGTTGCGAGCGAAGGAGCGATATGAAAGTCTGCAATGCGTGAACTGCGGGTACGATCTTCGCGCCAGCGATGATCGGTGTCCCGAATGTGGGTTCCCGATCCGGGCGCCGGACTTGCCTCTGACCATGCGGCTGAATTTGTCGGCAATGAGGAACGATTGGCCGTCCACACCACGGGAGGCGCGCAAGCCGCTCGCTGATGAGGGTCGCGTCGAGGTGTATACCGCCGAGGCATACGCTTCAGACGAAATAATGTCCGTTGATGCACTGGCCAGCCAATTGGAGGCTCGCGGCATAGCGACCAGCGTTTCCGCCAGTCATATCAAGACTCTCGACCCGATCACCATGATGACGAACGAACACTGGGGCAAGAAGATCTCAGTCTGGTCGGGCGACGTCAAGCGGGCGACCGAGATCATTCAGGGCTTCGGCGAGATTTCGGTCGCTCGCCGATTGAAAGACGCCGCCAGCCCGCGGGACAAGACTTCGAGAACGGCAACGGAATCATGACCACTACCGCGACATCAGGCCGACAGGACTTGCTGCTCTCACCCGCGTTCATGTCACGCCTGGATCAACTCGACATCCTCTCGCGCAAGCTACTGGCCGGGAAACTCAAGGGCGAGCGGCGATCCAAACGCCGCGGGCAATCCGTCGAATTCGCCGACTACCGCAATTACGTCGTCGGAGACGATCTGCGTTTCATCGACTGGAACATTTACGCCCGGCTCGACAAACTGTTCCTCAAGCTCTTTCTGGAGGAAGAGGACCTCTCGCTGTTTATCCTAGCGGACGTGAGCAAGAGCTGCGACTACGGCACGCCGAACAAGGCGCAATATATCAAGCAGGTGGCGGCCGCGCTGGGGTACGTGGGGCTGGTGAATTACAACCGCGTTCACATCGTCGCGGTGTCGGATGGAATCGCGGCCGAAACCGGCGCCATGCGCGGCCGGCGACGCGTCGGACAAATGATCGACTTCATCGGCAAGCTGACGCCCGAGGGGCCAAGCCATTTTGCCGAAGCCTGCCGGAAATTCGCCCTGACCCATCGGCAAAAGGGCGTGTGCGTCGTGCTGTCCGACTTCTTCGTCAAGGAAGGATTCGAGCAGGGACTGCGCTACGTCGCCGGCGGAAAATACGATTTGTTCTGCGTTCAGCTCCTTTCGCCGCAGGAGATCGACCCGGATTTGACGGGCGATTTGAAGCTCAAGGACCTGGAAGACGACGACATGGCCGAGGTGTCGATCACCCAGCCGCTGCTGGCGCAATACAAAAAGAATCTGAACGCGTATTGTCTGAGCCTGAAGGATTATCTGCGCCGCCGAGGCGGAACGTATTTGTTCAGCAGCACCGCGGTGCCGTTCGATACGCTGGTGCTGAATTATCTGCGGGAACGCGGACTGTTGGGATAAATCGGAAATGGTCATTGGTCATTGGTCATTTGTCATTTGTCATTCGGATTTCGGATGTTTATAGCCATGTCGTCTCTTCCCCATTTTCTCAACGCCTGGACCGGCGCGATCGCCGCGTCGATCGTCGTTCCTTCTCTGCTGCTGCTCTATTTCCTCAAGCTCCGCCGCCGCGAGATGCCGGTCCCTTCGACTCTGCTCTGGCGAAAGTCGGTTCAGGACCTGCAGGTCAACTCGCCGTTCCAGCGGCTGCGGAAAAATCTGCTGCTGTTTCTACAGCTTCTGGTTTTGGCGGCGCTGCTGCTCGCGCTGGCCAGGCCGATCCTGAATTACACCCCGGGCGCTGGGCCGCGGACCATCATCCTGATCGATCGGTCGGCGTCGATGTCGGCGGATGACGTGCCCCATGGAAGGACTCGCCTGAACGAAGCCAAGCGGCAGGCCGACGAGCTTGTCGGCACGCTGGGGCGGCATGGCGCGGCCATGGTGATCGCGTTCGACGACTGGGCCGAGACCTTGACGTCGTTCACTTCCGACACGCGCGTGCTGAAAAACGTGATCGATTCCATTCAGCCGACCGACCGGCGATCGAAGCTCCAGGCCGCCTATCAACTGGCCGACGCCCAGGCGGCGTTCTCGGCCGGGGATTCCCAGGCCTTTCGCGGCGCGCCGGATGTCTATCTCTTTTCCGATGGCCGGGTGCTGGATGGCGACAAAGTGAGCGTGCAGGGCAATCTGCATTACGAGCGGATCGGCACGGAAACCGCCGGCAACATCGCCGTCGTCGCCATGAGCGCCAAGCGCGACTACCAGCAGCCCACCGAAGTGCAGGTCTTCGCCCGGCTGGCGAATTTCGGCCCGGAGCCGGTCAACGACGTGCAGGTGCAGTTAAGCGTG
>JBEKXM010000360.1:0-5232 GCA_049512115.1 Tepidisphaeraceae bacterium
GCTTCCGCTGTGGGCGTGGCGGGCGCCGACGTGCTTGTATTTGATCGGCGAAGGGAATTACCACCTCTGGGCGCGCCGCTGGTTCGGACGAAGGGCGCCGACGGTTTATCATGAAGTCCTGTGCGATCCGGAGCCGGATAACGTCCGCGGCCGCTGCGCGCTTGCTTCGGATGGCGTGGTCGCCAACTCGCTCGCCGTCGCCGATCAGTTTCGGCCCTTTGTGGGAAACATTCCGGTCAAAGTGATTCCCTTTCTGACGGCGGATCGGCCATGTCCGCCTCCGTCGCCACGCCCCGCGGCGGGCGATCGCGAATTGCGAGTCGTCTATATCGGTCGGGTGATCGAACACAAGCGCCCCGACGTTCTCGTCCAAGAGTGGAAGAGCCTCACGGCAACGGGTCCCATCGGGCCGGCGCGGCTTGACATCCATGGCTTCGACGGCGGCGGCGGTCTTATCCCCAAGCTCAAACGAATGGCATCGGAAAATGGCGTCGAGAATATCGTGACGCTCCACGGTCCCTACCAAAGCGATCAATTGGACGACATCCTGGGCGCCGCCGACGTCGTGGTATTGCCCAGCCAATGGGAGGGCTTGCCGCTCGTGCTGGTCGAAGCGATGCAGCGGGGCGTGCCGATCGTGTCGACCGATGTGGGCGGCAGCGCGGAGTTCGGCCGCGAAAATCCCGACGTGAGGATCACCGGGATCGGTTGGGGCGCGTTCGTGAAGGGCTTGAGCGGAATGGCGGGACTGTTGCGGGCGGGCAGGATCGACGCGGTTCGGCTGCATCACTGGACCGAGGCGCGATACGGATACGCCACCGTCGCCCGCCAATGGCGCGCCGCGCTGTTGCGTCCGCACGAATTCTTCGACCCCCCAGACGACTCGAAACGGGCGTGACGGCGTGGCCGGGATCGAGGCGTCAAGTCTGGCTCTGTGGCCCGGGATGCCGCGGAATATTTTGCGATTGCGCCAGGACCCCGGCGGGCGAAAAATTCGCCGGACGAGTTTCCGGATTTGCAATCGGAGGCAACGCCGAATCGAGGCGATTGGCGAGCTCGACCGGCTGCCGCCGGATCAGGCCGAAGTATCGCAGGGCCTCTCGGATGCCTTCCACCGGGTCGGCGGCGCGTTTCCAGGATTCGAGCATCGGCAGTGAATTGGCCTTCATTTCAAGGCAGCGGTCGGTTCGCGTGATTTCCCAGATGGCATTGGTCATCGCTTCGACGCTCCGGGGCGAAACGATCAAGCCGTTCTCGCGATGCCGAACCAACTCCACCGCCGCCCCCACGACGGACGTGGCAATGATGGGAAGCTCGCAGGCGACGGCCTCATTGATCACCAGCGCCCACGGCTCGTAATCGCTGGGATGGATCAGCACGTCGCAGGCATGGTAGGCCAGGACAAGCTCGTCGAACTGGAGGAACCCCAGCCATTTGACGCGCGGCCGCACGGCGTCGCTCAGGGAACTCTGAAGCGTTTTCAGGAGTGGGCCGTCGCCGGCGATGACGACATCCCAATCCGGCCGCGCCAGGGCAACTCGCGAAAAGGCTTCCAAAAGGACGTCAACCCGCTTGACCTTCACGAGCCGGCCGCAATAAAGCAGGCGCTTTCGGCCGCCCGCCAGGTCGTACTTCCGGCGGAACTCTTCAACCCGTTTCGGATCGATGTCGCTGAGGGATCGGTAATTCGGTTCGTAGGGGAAGAGGAATTCCGGCAGATTGTGGTCGAGATAGCTTCGAAAATAGGCCCGGCCGCAGGTCCCCATGGGCATGAGGCCGGAAATCCGCCTCAGCACCCATCGAACATAACGCCGCTTGAGGAAGCGCAGCCACCCGGGGGTCCTGGCGTCGCCGAAGACGTTGGAGTCCGCCGTCAGAAGAACCGGAAGCCCCATCCGCCGCGCCCAGCGTATCAACAGTACGCGCGTCAGGTCGTTGTACCCCAGCAGGATCACCAGTTGGATTTCGCTGCGGAGGATGTGATCGCGTATGTCCCGGAAGAGCCGGACATGCCGCCAGGAAATCGGCATTCCCGTCCTGATGTGGTTCTTCGGGTGGAAGATCGGATTCAGATGCGCCCCGATGCGCATTTGCCACGGCATGCTCGGATTGGAGATCGTGTGGGTGAAGACGTTGTGGATCTCAACTTCCTTCAGTTCGTCGGCCAGTCGCTGCAATACATGGAGGCGATAGGGCGTGGGCTCGTTGGAAACGATCGCGACTCGCACCGGGGCGTTGGATTGCGGCAGCCCGGGGATGGCGCGGTTGGGAAAGTTGAACCGCTCCTGCATGAAATTGAACGCCGCGGCCATCTTCGGCGGAAGAACCAGCGGAACGCCGTAATTTCGCCGGGCCTGATCGATGCGCTTGAGGTTGCGGCGCATCCAGTTTTCGTTCACCGCCAGCGACAGAAATTCACAGATCCGCTTCAGGGCATCCTCGGGTCTGGCCGTCAACTCGTCGTAAGTGATCTCCAGCAGGCGGTCGCCCAGCCGGCTTCTCCAACGATCCACTTCCCCGAGGCTGACAAGCCATTCGTAAGCGCCCTTGGATTCATAGCTCAACAGTTGCGGCAATTCATCGGCAAAGTAATTGTTGACGCATCCGTCGGTGTAAAGGGCGGTCCATTTGGAACCGGCGC
Source organism: Tepidisphaeraceae bacterium (assembly GCA_049512115.1). GTDB lineage: Bacteria > Planctomycetota > Phycisphaerae > Tepidisphaerales > Tepidisphaeraceae > PALSA-1353. The sequence continues at coordinate 2,642 of JBEKXM010000360.1, forward strand.
GGCCCCACCATCGGTTGAGGTCCGGCTTGCCGACGATCCCGTAACCCCGGTCGCGCGACAGGCGATCGATCGACCGCGCCACGTCCACCCCGTCGCGCACCAGGTGAATGAATCTGCAATCGGGGCTGATCGCGTCCAGATAGCCGATCCGGCAGGCGTTGAACGGCGTTTTTTCCAACATCACCGCCGCTCCGGATCGGCGCGCCGAATCCAACAGCAGACGATTGAAACGTCGTTGCGATTCCGGCGTGCATCGGCCGCCATCCAACAGAAAACTGGATGCGCCGATATGATACAAGTTCAGCACGTCGATCGTGGGATCGATGGTCGCCCAGAGATGGTAAGGCTCAAAAAAATAGCAGACCCGCGGATGATGCCTGAGAACTTCCCCGCAAACCGTCGTGCCCGAACGGCCGCAGCCGATCAGATACGCCGACTGCACCGCCGGCGCCTCCGAATCGTCGACATTGAGCCGGGCAATGCGCCGATCCGCCATCCATTTCAACGAGCCGTATTTGACGGCCCGCGCGGTTGACTTGAGAAAATGCTTCACGTGCTGGAGACTCCAACGCCAACGGCCGATGTCGTCAAGGGCTGTTTACCGCAATCCTGTCGGTTGCTTCGGATGTCGGGAATTTGGCGGACAACGATACAATCATTATAGGCGGCTCGGCAATGACGGCCCCGATATGACCATCGGCTCTTTCGGCATCGAATGAAAGTTCTACACGCCATTCCATCCCTGGATCCCGCAACGGGAGGCCCACCGATGGTGGCGGCAAGACTGGCGGCCGCCCAGGCGGCGCTGGGTTGTCAGTTGCAGATCGTCTCCTACCGCTTCCCCGATGCCCAGGCCCGAATAAACGCGTCCTTGAACACTATTCCCAATATCGCCGGCGTAAAATTGGAATACTTCCCTCCGCTGACCCGGGCGGAGCGATTCCTGGCCCGCGGGGCTCGCCGGCGCCTGGTCCCCATTGTCAGCCAGTTCGATGTGTTCCATCTGCACGGCGTATGGGACCCGCTCATCCGTGCCGTCGGCGCCCTGGCGGTGAAATGCGGCAAGCCCTTCGTTCTCACGCCGCATGGGATGCTCGATCCCTGGGCGCTGGCGCAAAAGACATGGAAAAAGCGGCTGGCGCTGATGCTGGGGTACCGCCGGATGCTGAACGACGCGGCGTTCCTCCATTTTCTCAACGCCGACGAGCGCGCACTTGCCGAAAGATTGCATTTCACCTCGCCGACGCGCGTGCTTCCCAACGGAATCTTCCTGGAAGAACTCGATCCGCTGCCCGACAAGGGGGCCTTTCGCGCGGCGCACCCGGAAATCGCCGGCGCACGGCTGGTCCTTTTCCTCAGCCGATTGCATTACAAAAAGGGCCTGGATTTTCTGGCCGATGCCTTTGCCATCGTCAGCCGCGAATTCGCCGATGCCCATCTGGTCGTCGCCGGCCCCGACGACGGCGCCAAGGCCTCGTTCCAATCGCAAATCGCCCGGCTGGGAATCGCCGATCGCGTTCACCTGGTCGGCCCGATCTACGCCGCGCAAAAGCTCGCGGCCCTCCGCGATTGCGATTGCTTTTGCCTGCCCAGCCGTCAGGAGGGATTCAGCCTTGCCGTCACCGAAGCGATGGCTTGCGAGGCGCCGGTGGTCATCTCCACCGAATGTCATTTTCCCGAGGTCAAGGAATCCGGGGCGGGCATCATCGCCCCATTGAACGCCGGGGCCATCGCCGCCGCGATCGCCTCGGTCCTGCGCGATCCCCCCGCCGCCCGCCAAATGGGCCGAAACGGCCGCAATTTGGTCGTCAGCCGATTCACCTGGCCCAAGGTGGCGAAGGAAATGATCGATAACTACCGGCAGGTGATGCCCGCATAAATCGCGATCGAACGCCCGCCTACCCAGCGACGTCGAGCGTCAGCCATTCATCGTAGGGTCGCCGCAGCGAGGCAACCTTGCGCGCAACGAGCATTGAACCAATCAGAAGCATGGACGTAACTGCGATGTTGCTGATGATTTCGGCAAACGTCGGCGCCCGATCCCGTGCCGTAACGGTCGCGGCGAGCGTGAACGCAATTTGCAGGACAACCACGGCGCCCGCGCGTCTCAGCGTGGCGAGCAGGTCCGGCCGCTTGTGCGGATCGGCCGCGGCCAAAACATATCGGAATGACATAAAGACTATCGCTTGCCAAATAATGAGAACGCCGAGAAAAAATGGTCCGGGATGGGCCGGTTCGACGCCCCAGTTCGTCAAGCTGTTTCTCACCGGGGCGGCCATATAACAGGGGACGGCGCTGAGCAGCCCCGCAACCCCGGACAGGATCGATATATGCAGCAAAGTAATCGCGCCCCCATACAACCGGCGGGCGCTTTGCACTTCCCATCGTTCCACTGGCTTCGAGACCGGGATTCTGGCAAGCAAAAGGCGCTGGACCCAGGGAACGGTGCCCTGAAGCTGTCGCGCCAATTCGATTGGATTTCCAAGCCGTTCCACCGCTCTTCTAATCGCGGTTGGCTCGTCGAACCCGTGAGCTTGTTCCTCGTCGGCCGCCGATTGCAGGTGGGTCAGCAGCTCCCGACGCATGCGCAG
>JBEKXM010000361.1:0-5228 GCA_049512115.1 Tepidisphaeraceae bacterium
AAGCTCGGTATAAGTTTCCGGAGGCATCAACCCCGACTTGAGCATACGGGGATTCTTCCCCTTCACTTCCTGGGCTGTGTATCCATAGTTTTCCGTAAATGCCAGGTTCACGTACTCGATGTTGCCGGAAAGGTCGGTGATCATTACCGAGGAGGGCGTCTGCTCCACGACCTGCGAGAGCTTGCGCATTTCCTCCTCGGCCTGCCTTTGCGCGGTGACATCGCGGAAGATCCAGATCCTGCCGTAGTATTCGCCGTTTTTCCCGAACACGGGCGAGGAATACCGGTCCAGGACCATGCCGTTCTTCAGCTCAATTTCGTCGACGCCTTTCTCATTGACGTGGTCATAGAGATAACGAACCCTCTCGAGGAATTGGGCGGGATTCTTGTTCAAGCCCACAACATGTTTGAGCATCGCCTCGTCGTCCGGGTCGTTGGTGACATGCTTGGGAACATTGAACAGCTCGAGCATTCGCGGATTGGTAAGAATGCGTCGATTGTGCGCGTCCACCACGAGCATGCCATCGGCAGACGCGTTCACCTGCGCCTCAAGGAGGGCCATCCTGTCAAGGCCAGGGTCCTGGGCCCGCTTGCGCTGCGTGATGTCGCCATCGAAGCCGCCGCACCCCGCGAGCGCGCCGTCATCGCCACGCCGACCGGTGCGCGTCTCGGCGGCTGGAGATCGTTCCGCACGCCCCGCCACAATCCAAAGCAATGCGAAGACGCCTCCCAGAACGAGTCCCGCCCACCACGCCAGCACCATCGCGGCGACAGCGCCCACCACGCCCGCCGCAACCATCCCGGCGCAGCGCCGCTTCGGTTTCCATAGGGCCATTCTCGGACCTCGAATTTCCGTGGCAAACCTTTGCGCCATGACCTATCGAATCATGAATCAAGATTGCAGACCGCAACCTTCACTCCTATCGAAGTATCGTCATTTTTGCGCTGCAGCGCAATTGAGGCCCGTTCGCATTTCGCGGCGAATAGCAAGCCTCCGCTAGGCAGCCGTGCCGCTTTTGGCCGGAAATCCAGTGCCCCGAGATTGGCATAATTGCCGCGATTCTCTGGTGATAAGAATCCCTGCGAGAATCGCAAAATTCGCCCTGCATATTATTAACCCGTTCACATGATTTTCCGATTAAACCCCATGGTCAAACGACCGTGTAATACTTCTCACATAAGGGGTCGAACATGCTGAAGGCTTTTCTGTTAGATGAATGCGGCGGCGAAGTCCTGGAATACGCTCTGATCGCCGGGCTTATCGTCGTGGCCGCCATCGCCGTGATTGGTTCCGTCGGCGGGAAGGTTCTTGCCAACTGGTCATCTCTAAACAGCTCCACGTAGAAGAACTGGGGCTCCATCTGAGAATCTAATCGCCGGCCCGCACGCCAGCCACGCCGAACACTCGCTCCGCCGCGGCCAACTGTTCCACTGCTGCGCCTTCCAATTCCCCGGCGGGCAGAAGAACAGGGAAATAGCGGCGCGAAGTGAATCCTGCGTCCTGCAGCCCGCTGGTTGTGTCAAGCACGCCCGTCGCCTGTGCCGGCTAAACCTTTACTTAACGCGGGGGGGGCCGTATAGTCCAAATCTTCGTCCGCACAGGTGCTTTTCCATGACCGAAGCGAACTCGGCCTCGCGGCCTGATCCTAACTCTGAAACGTTTTTGCCGCAGTCCACCGTACTCATCGTGGACGACAATGCGCAGAACGTGGAGCTTCTCCAGGCGTTTTTGGAAAGCCTTCCGGTCAAACTGGTGACGGCCGCGGATGGGGTGGAAGCGCTGGCCAAGGTGGCGGAACATAATCCGGATTTGATTCTTCTGGACATCATGATGCCGCGGATGAGCGGGTTTCAGGTTTGCAAGCAAATCAAGGCCAATCCCAAGACCAAGGACATTCAGGTTTTGATGGTCACGGCGCTGAACGAGTTGGGGGACATCGAGCAGGCGACGGAGTGCGGGACGGACGATTTTGTCAGCAAGCCGGTGAATAAATTCGAGCTGTTGACGCGGGTGAAGAGCTTGCTGCGGGTTCGGCATTTGAAGGGGGAACTGGAGCGGGCGCTGACGTATTTGAATGAGATCGAGCAGGACGATGAGGCGAGATAAGCGAAGCCCGAAATCCGAAATCCGAATGACGAATCAAATCCGAAATCCGAAATCCGAAGCCAGAATAAGCGAGCGAAAACCGTTTCGGATTTCGTCATTTGGATTTAATTCGTCATTCGGATTTCGGATTTCGGGTTTGGTGGTTGCACTCCTCTGCGGCATGGCGGGAGCCCAAACGCAGCCGTCGGGCGGGGAGCTACTGCAGAGCAAGGCAGCCATGCCGGGGTATGGGGCTGAAGTTTATCGGATCGTCAGCGCGCCGGACGAGATCATTTCGGTTTTGCAGAATGGGGCAGTGGTGATTTGCAAGCGGGTGGCGTCGCCGGTGGCGGCGGTGAGGGGGTATGCCCAGACGGGCGGGGTCTATGAGGGGCAATGGTTGGGCGGCGGGTTGAGCCATTTGCTGGAGCATCTGGTTGCCGGGGGGAGCAGCGAGCGCAGAACGGAAACCCAGAACAAGCAACTCCTGCAAACGATCGGGAACGATTCCAACGCGTACACGACGTACGATCACACGGCTTTTTTTGTGAACACGACGACGGCGCATTTCGCCGAGGCGGCGGATTTGGTCACGGGGTGGATGCTGGGGGCGAAGATCACCTATCCGGAATATACGCGGGAATATCAGGTGGTGCAGCGGGAGCTGGAACGGAACAAGGGGAATCCGAACATGGTGTTCTGGCAGTTGATGCAGAGCAATCGGTATCAGGTGAGTCCGGCGCGGGTGCCGGTGATCGGATATCAGGAAGTGATCCAGGGCTTGTCGCGGGACGACGTGTACAGTTATTACCAGAAGGCCTATCAACCGAACAACCTGGTTTTCGCGGTGGCGGCGAACCTCGATCCGGAGCAGATGCTTTCGACGATGAGGGGATATCTGGCGGATGCCAGGCCCGGCCGGGCGTTTTCGCACGACATCGCGGCCGAGCCGCCGGTGCTGGGTCCGCGTACGGTGGTGGCGACGTTTCCACGGCTGGGGGAGGCGCGGCTGAATCTGGCGTTTCCCTCGGTTCGCCAGACCGATCAGGACATGTACGCCCTGGATTTGCTGGCGGAAATTCTGGGAGGCGGGGAGAGTTCGATCCTGGTGCAAGACGTGCGCGACGGGCGGCGGTTGTGCAGCGCGATCGAATGCGAGGATTACACGCCGGCGTATGCGTCGGGGTCGTTCGGCGTCGAGTTGGCGCTGGATGCGGGGAAAATCGCCCAGGCAACGCGGGCGGTGATCCAGGACATCGAAAAGGTCAAGACCGACGGGGTGGACGACGATCGCCTTCGGCGCGCCAAGGCGGCGATCAGGATCGCGCATTTGAAGCAAATGCAAACGTCGCAGGACGTGGCGGCGACGATGGGGACGGATTATCTGTCGACCGGCGATGCGCATTTCAGCGATCGGTACGTCCAGCGGATCGGAGCGGTGACGGCCGGGCAGGTGAAAGAGGCGGCGAGGGAATATCTGGATCAGGATCGGTTGTTGACGACGGCGCTGTTGCCGCGGGAAGCGGTGGGGGCGGCGGGGTTGCCCAAGGCCGAGGACTTGATCCGCGCCCAGGCGACGACGCGGCCATCGGCGGCCAGCGGGCCGGTGGCCAGCGCCATCACCAGGACGGTTTTGGACAATGGGTTGATCGTGCTTCACAAGCGGATCACGACGACGCCGTTGGTGAACGTCAATATGTATGCGCTCGGGGGCGTGACGGCGGAAGACGCCTCGATGAACGGGGTGGGAAATTTGGCGATGGCGACGCTGCCGCGCGGGACGGCGGGGCGATCCGCCGAGCAGATCGCGGATTTCTTCGATCTCATCGGGGGGGCGTTGCAAACTAAGTGCGGCAACAACACCTGGTATTGGAACGTCACCTGCACGAAGGACGATTTCGCCAAGACGATGGAAGTGTATGCGGACGTCGTGAACCATCCGGTGTTCGCGGCGCCCGAGGTGGCGGAGATGAAGGCGCGGACGCTGGCGGCCATCGCCGGGGAAGATGCTTCGTGGGATGCGCAGGCGTTCCGATATTTCAAACAACAGTTTTTTGCACCCCAAGGATCGCCCTACCAATTTCAGCCGATCGGAACGAAGGAGAATGTCGCGCGATTCACGGCCGACGATCTGAAATCGTGGTACACGAATAAGGTGCTGACAGCGCCGCGGGTGATCGCGATATTCGGGGACGTGGATAACGACACGGCGGTTGCGATGGTCCGGAAGTATTTCGGCCAGGGGCATCTGCCGCAGCCGGAAAGGAGCGGCGCACCGGCGGCGGCATCGACGCAGCCGGCGGGGCCGGCGACGGTGGTTGTCGATCGCGTGGCCGTGCAGAAGACGGAACAAGAAGTGGCGGCGGTGGTGATCGGGTTTCAGGCAGACAGCCGGGTGGGGGAACCGGACCAATCGGCGCTCATCGTGTCGCAATGCTTGACGGGAGGATATGGATATCCGACCGGCTACATCTTCGAGACGTTGCGGGGGCAGGGTTGGTCCTACGAGGCGGCGTCGGAGAACGTGCCGGGGCGGAGCGACAAATACAGAGGGACATTTCTGGTTTACGCGGTTTGCGATCCGAAGAACATCAACAAGGTGACGAATGCGATCGTTCAAAATATGGCGCGATTGCAGGGCGCCGAGGCGGATATTCAGACGGATTGGTTTTCGCGCTGCAAGGAGATGATCACGACGGCGGAGGCGTTGGAGACGGAAAAGCCGGCGGACCAGGCGTCGGTGGCGGCGACGGATGAGTTGTTTGGGCTGGGGTATGGGTATCATGCGGGTTTTGCGGATCGGATCAACGCGGTGGCGTTGCCGAAAGTGCGGGAATTGGCAAGACGGCGCCTGAGCAAATGCGTGGTGACGATCTGCACGCCGACGCCCCAGAGTGTGGAGATTCATGCCGGTCCGTATAGTTTCGACAGCTTTCCCCCGATTGATCTGACTCCGCGTGGGGTCCGGCACGACGTGGGGGCGAAATAGGGAGGATTCGCTTGCTCGATAAGACGACGACGATCGAGAAGTTCTTGGAGGCCGCGGCCGCCAAGCAGCCGACGCCCGGTGGCGGGAGCGCGGCGGCGCTGGCCGGGGCGCTGGCGGCGACGATGGGGGAGATGGTTCTCAACTACAGCCTGGG
>JBEKXM010000361.1:5240-5826 GCA_049512115.1 Tepidisphaeraceae bacterium
GAAAAAGGGGCTGGAAAATCATGCCGAAAAGTTGAAGGCGGGGTTGGAGGAGTTTCGGCGGACGAGGGAAATCATGCTGGAATTGATGGCGGAGGATCAGTCGGCATACGAGGAGCTGGCGGCGGCGCGGAAGGGGACGGATTTGGCCAAGCGCCAGCAGGCGATCATGATTTGCGCGCGCGTGCCGCAGACGATCGCCGGGACGGCCGTGGCGATCCTGGAACTGGCGGACGAACTGGTGGAAAAGGTCAATCAATATCTGCTGTCGGATCTGGCGGTTTGCGCGGAACTGGCAATGGCAACAACACGGGCGGCGATTTACAACGTGCGCGTGAACCTGCCAGACGTCGCCGACGCACAGGATCGACAGAAGATCGAGGAAGAATGCGAGCGGATGCTTTCCCGTGCCGCGTCGCGGATCAAACGCGTGATTCCGAGGATTTGGGACCGGGCATCGCAGGGCTGACGATTTGATTTAACCGCGGAGAACGCGGAGATCGCGGAGGTAAGAGGAGAGAATGAATGTGATTTCTTCGCGTTGATCTCCGCGATCTCTGCGATCTCCGCGGTAAAATCTTGATCTCGA
>JBEKXM010000362.1:0-5206 GCA_049512115.1 Tepidisphaeraceae bacterium
CCGCGTGGCCCTTTGGCCCACGATTCAGCGGTGAAAGTCGAGTGATTCCGGCTATCCATCTTGGCCGTCTTTCGCTTCGATTTTCAACTTCTGTATTCAAAAGAGGAGCATTCCCAGCGTCAATACCGGTGGAAAATTGCGACACGTTCCGCAGAAAAATCGACAATTTTATTTTTTTTCGGGGGCCTTTTTCAGGGCCAAAAATGGATGAGTAAAGCGACCAAAAACATTATCGTTTTGAATACTTCATTCGCATCGCTTGCGCTGGTTTGAAGCCAGGCGAATATGCACGCGCCAATTTTTTGTCGCCGGAGGCGGGTTTTTGCAATTCATTTGCTGCGACAAATTGCGCCGAATATCCGGCGCACATATCTACTGTGTTTGCAATCGCACATAAAAAATTCCGACCCAATTGTAATAAGATCTTCGTATTTCGCGGCATAATGCTCCTCGTTCAAGTCCGATAAATAGTCGCTCCCGATTGCTGGGGGTTGGATCATCGAGGCGAGAAACTGCCCGGACGGAAAGGAGAGCCAATAGATGGAATTGTTTCGAGTTGAATTAGTTGGTTTGGCAAGAGAACGGTCAAACTTCCATGCGTAAAGGAAGAGATAGCAAATACGTCAAGAATCTTGAATAGCTGCTTCGCTTTGGAGCGGCGGGTTCTTGGCACGTCTTGAATTTTCGGAATTACATAGGAGGCTGTTATGTTCAGGTCAACTCTCATACTACTGGCTGCCCCGGCACTTCTGAGCTTCGTTGGAACTGCGGGCGCGCAATCGACTGGGCAGAGCGATCGGATGGTAATTTCGGTTCCCGGCGCCGTGGTTTTCGACAACTCGATTCCCGAGGTCGTCACCGCCGGCGAGCCTCCGCTGGTGTTCGGAGGTGGACCCGCTCCGGTTGCTCCGGCGGTACCTCCGGCGACGGCTATTACGTTTCCGGGTGTTTCGCTCGTGCTTCTGACGGAGCCGGCGGGCGAGCCGCTCGATCCGGGCGAGACGCCGATTATCATCCCAACCTCGACCGGACCGCAAATCCTGAGCGATGCGGTGATTTCGACGCTTGGAAACGCGCAATTACCGCCGCAGATCATGCTGGTTTCCGATGGAGGCGGCGATCTTCAGGCAATTGCGACCGATCTTGCGAATGTGCCGGTATTACCTCCGATCATTACCGAGACCGGGAGTCTTCAGGATGTATCGGCATTGCTGGGGCTTTCGACCGCCGGATCGCCGTTCGGTCCGCCGATTGACGTTCAGGTTCAATCGGATGTGACCGTTCCCGAACCGGCTTCGCTCTCCGTGCTGGGCATCGGCGCCTGGGCTCTGCTCGCCCGCCGCAGCAAGCGAACCGCCTGATGTATGACATGTAAATCAGTGTGGAGCGTCCGCTCGCACGTGGGCCCGCCTGAGGAACGGTCGACTAACCGACCGTTCAACAGGCGGGCCTTGGCGTTAATGTCGGCCGTGGGATTTCCGGATGCCGGGCGGCGCTCTCGAACCGCCCGCCGGTTCCTGCGATATTAGCCGCCGATGATGTTGGTGACCCGCCATGTCCGCTGGACCGGCGCCGCCGCCCTGCTGGCGCTGACCCTGATCGTTTACGTCCCGGTCATCCGCACCGGCGGATTTATCTGGGATGATCCGCAATACGTCACCGGCAATCCGCTGCTCCGCACCCTGCCCGGCTTGCTCGCCATCTGGATTCATCCCTCGGCGTTGCCGCAATATTATCCGCTGGTCCATACCACCTTCTGGATCGAATATCATCTCGTCGCTCTTCATCCGGCGCTGTATCACGTTGACAACGTTCTTCTGCACGCGCTGGCGTCGATCCTGCTGTGGCGGGCGCTGGCGCGGCTGGGGGTGCCGGGCGCGTGGCTGGCGGCGGCGATCTTCGCCGTCCATCCCGTCCAGGTGGAATCCGTCGCCTGGATCACGGAACGGAAAAATGTCCTGTCGCTCGTTTTCTATCTCCTGTCGTTTCATGCGTATCTGAATTTCACGGATCGATTCAAGGCGAAAGATTATTGGCTGGCGCTGGCGTTCTTCATCGCGGCCCTGCTGAGCAAATCCGTGACCTGCTCCTTGCCCGCGGCGATTCTGCTGATCGTCTATTGGCGCAATGGGCAAGTGCGCCGGGCGGATGTCCGGCCGCTCGTCCCGTTCTTCCTGCTCGGCGCCGTCATGGCCGCCGTCACCGCGATGCTGGAAAAACAGCACGTCGGCGCATCCGGCCCGGAATGGAGTTTCCCGTTCGCCGACCGCTGCCTGATCGCCGGCCGGGCGCTCTGGTTTTACGCGGCCAAACTCCTCTGGCCCCATCCGTTGATCTTCATCTATCCGCGATGGGAATCGATGGATTTCTCCCGGCGCCCATGGCTGATCCTGTTTCCGCTGGCCGCGCTGGGCGCGATCGCGGCGCTGTGGCTCTTGCGCCGCCGGATCGGCAGGGGGCCTCTGGTCGCCGTCCTATTCTTCGCCGGAACTTTGCTGCCGGCGCTGGGGTTCATCAATCTTTATCCCATGCGATATTCCTTCGTGGCGGATCATTTTCAGTATCACGCCAGCATCGGCCTGATCGTGCTGGCGGCGGCCGGGCTGAGCCGTCTTCGCGCCGCCGGTGCCGCGGCTATTCTTGCAGTCCTCGGCGTCCTGACCTGGCAACAGGGTTCCCTTTATCAGAACCAGCTTGTGCTCTGGAAAGACACGGTCGCCCGCAATCCCACGAGTTGGATGGCCTGGGGAAACCTCGGCGATGAGTATGCGGATTTATCCAACCGCTTCGATCTTCCGCAGGCCGAGCGGGACAAAGATCGCGCCGAGGCACGGCGGTGTTACGCCAAGCTCTACCAATTGGCGCCCGATCAGCCGCTGGCGCATTTGAAATGGGGCATCGTCAAGGAATATGACGGCGACCTCGTCGCCGCCAAAGACGAATTCGCGGCGTCGCTTCGCCTGGCCCCCGATTTCACCATCGCGATGAACAGCATGGGAATGCTTCTGATGCGGCAGAACCGCCCCGAGGAGGCGATGCGATATTACCGCCGGGCCATCGAATTGGACCCCGGATATGCCGAAGTGCGCGTGCATTACGGGGATGCGTTGCTGCTTCAGGGAGACAAAGACGGCGCATTGGCGCAGTATTCGGAAGCCGCCGCCCGCCGTCCGGATAACGTCGAAGCGCAATTCAAGCTGGCCAACATGCTGTTCACGGTAAAGAATCGCGCGGACTTGGCGATCCCGCATTACTTAGCGGCCGTGTCCGCCGATCCGAATCGCGCGGACATCCGCACGAACCTGGCCGCGGCCCTGATGGCGGTGGGGCGATTCGACGAAGCGCGCGAGCAATGCCGCGAGGCGTTACGCCTGAATCCGAATCTTTCACAGGCCCGGCAGCTTTGGGAAAAACTGGCTGGGCAATAGCCGCCTCACGCCAGCATCCCTTCATCGCCCACGACCGTTTCGTGTGATGGCTGGGCCGGTTTGCCCATGATGGCCGAGGCCCGCATCAGGCAATCCACGGCCCGGGTGGCGTCGCCGGTGCCCTTGAGGGCGCGGCCCAGCTCCCTCAGACACAGCACGGTTTCGCGATGTTGCGATCCGAACGAGGCCTCGGTGATCGTCAGGGCGCGCTCCAGCAGCCGCACGGCCTCGTCGAAATTTCCCTGATCGGAGAGGAGTTGGGCCAGGTTCAGCAAATCGCGCGCGATGGCGGGATGGTGCGCGCCGAAAGCGGATTGATCGATCAGCAGGGCGCGATCGAACAGTTTGCGCGCCGGAGCCTGCCGGCCCTGGGCACGCAGGGCCGCGCCAAGATTCACCGCGATGCACGCCACCTGCGGGTGATTCGCGCCGAACGTCGATTCCGTGATCGTCAGCGACTGTTCAAGCCATTGCCGGGCGGTTTCGTGGTCCTTTAGCTGCGTCAGCACGAAGCCGAGGTTGTTCATGACGCTGGCGATCTTCGGATGATTTTTGGGGTAACTCTTGCGAAAGACCTCGATGGCCCATTCGAATCGCTCCTTGGCCTGCCCAAGCCGGCCCAACTCGACGAGGGTCATCGCGGAATTGTTCGCCACCGTCGCCAGGTGCGGATCGTCGGGGCCGTAATTAAGGCGGTCGATTTCCAGCGCGGCTTCATAGAGCGTGCTGGCGCCGGCGAGGTCGCCCAGCCGATGCCGGACGCGCGCCAGATTATTGGCGATGTCCGCCGCCTGTGCGCTCTGTGGGCCATAGGTCGACATTACCAGCGTGTAGGCCATTTCCAGCAGGCTGCGGGCCTCGGCATAATTCCCCTGTTTGAGCAGGAACCGGCCGATGCGGCTGAGCATGTCGACCACTTCCGCCGGAACGATTCCCGTGCTCTGGGCGTACATCGTCGAGCACAGGACGTGCGGCAAAACCGCGGCGCAGGCGTGCCAGGAATTGGGGTTCTGGCTGTCGAACGAAAACGCCGCCGACGCCAGGCGAAGCGCCAACGTCGCCCAGTTCATGCGGTCGGCGGGCGGCAGCCGATCCTGGGCCATCGCCGCGATCACGCCATGAATCGAAATGATTCCGTCGCCGGTCTTGGCCAGCGAGAACCGCTCAAGAAGGTTCAGCGCCTCGCCGCGCATTCCGGGATCGAGCAATCCGTACGCCAGATCGGGCGGGAGTTCGCCTGCGGCGTTCTCGATCATGGACAGCGGGATTTCATCCGGCGAGAAAAATCCGCACAGGGTCAGCAATTGCGCCGCCACCGGGTTCAGCGATTCCACTCGCCGGAAGGAAAGCTCCCACGTCATCGCGACGTGCATGGGATACGATCCGAGCGGCCTGCCCTGGCCAAGCATCTCGGCCCAGAGACTTTCATAGTCGTTGAGGTATTGGGCAATCAGGAGGTCCGCCTGCTCGATGCACGCCGCCGCCTGCTCCATCGCCAGCGGCAGATCGCCCAGCGCCGCGGCCAACTGATCGGCGGCGTGAAGCTCGTCGATCCCGCCCAGCCGCCGGCGAAGGAATTCGATCGACTCCTGCCGCGCCCAGGGGTTCACCGCCTGGAGTTTCCCCGCGGAATGCCAATGAAAATTCGTGCTGGTGATCAGCACGTCCCCCGCGCCGTTCTCGGGAAGATAGCCCGCCAGATCGTCCGGCTGGCGCGCATTGTCGAAAATCAGCAACCAGCGGTCCCGGCTCTGCAATTTCTCCATCACAGCGCTGCA
>JBEKXM010000363.1:0-5199 GCA_049512115.1 Tepidisphaeraceae bacterium
AGGCGGATCGGAATCTTCACGATGGCCAGGGCGGATTGGCGTATCCCGGCGTCGGGGTCCTTCCAGAAACCCTGATAGGCATCGTAGAGATGACGGGTTTTCCAGAAAATCGGGCCCCAGAGCGCGACGGCGAAGAGAAGCCCCGCGGCCATCGCCAGGATCGCCCCCTTGCGCCAACCCGCGCCGCGGCGGGTCATAACGTAAATGGCGGCGCCGAGAATGGCCCCCAGGGAAAAATAGTGGGTCAGCGCCAGAGCGCCGGTGGCGCATCCCAGCACGGCCAGTTTCCAACCAGACGGGCCTCGGCGATCAATCGCGATCAGGACGTCGCACAGGATCAGCCCGAGGAAAATCAGCATCGTGTACGGGCGCACGGCTTGGCTGAAGTCGATCTGAACGGGGGCAACTGCCATGAAACCGGCGGCGGCCAATCCGCGCCATGGTCCGGCGGTGCGCCGGACGGCGTCGAAGAGCACGGCGGCCGCGCCGATGCCGAACAGCCACGACATCGCCCGGACCGCCCGGTCGCTTTCTCCAAACAGATCGACCCACCAGCGCAAGCCGAGGTGGTACAGGGGCGGGTGGGTGGTGCTGTCCAGTCCCGTCCAGATGTGCCACCACGGCGGCGCGCCGGTGAAGCCAACCTTTGGCGGCGAATCGACGATCACGTGTTGGGGAATCTGGAACACCTCATCGCCGCGGCCGGTGGCCAGATAGAGCGCCCAATACTCGTCGATCGACAGGCTTTCCCTGCCGATGCGATCCCAGCGCGCCCAAGCGCCGACGAGCAGCAAGAGGAGAAGAAGCAACAAATGGAACCAGCGGAGGGGCGAACTCGCGGCGGGATTTGGCGAGCCGGCGGTCATGCCATCGCTTTTTCCGGTTTGGCGGCGGTTGCCGCCGGGGCATCGGGTTTTTTGCCGTATTCCCGCGCCCGGGGCGGGGCAAGGCTGATGTCCACGGCCGCATAACTTATCCGGGGCGAATCGCCGGCGGCGTCATATTCGGCGATCGTCGCTTTCAGAAATTCCTCGTCGTTCCGATTCGGATACGCCGGCTTGTAGTGCGCGCCGCGCGATTCGTTCCGCAGCAGCGCCCCCTGCAGAATCACCTCGGCCAACACGATCATGTCGCGCGTGGCGCGGGCGAAGCTCAGGTTCTGGTTCGTCCACATCCCCGTGTCCGAAAGCTTGATCCGCCGGTATCTCTGCTTCCATTCCTGGCAGCGCGAAAGGGTCTGCTGGAGGCGTTCGTTGTGGCGGACGACGGTGCAGTTGTCGGTCATCCACCGGCCCATCTCCTGCCAGAGGAGATATGGATTCTCGTCGCCCTGGTTGTTGACCAGCCAATTCTGGCGGTCGGTCTCGCGATTGACGGCGGCGTCGTAAACCGATTGGGGCACGTCGTCGGCCGCGGCGGCGGCAACGTCCGTGCAATAGTTCTTGACGCATCGCCCGCCGAAGAGTCCGTCGAAAATGCAGCTCAGCAGTGAGTTGGCGCCCAGGCGATTGGCGCCGTGATAGGCGAAGGAGACCTCGCCCATGGCATAGAGGCCGGGAATGCTGCTGGCCATGTTGGCCGGATCGCCGAACTTCAGCCCGCCGGTTTTTTCGTCCTTTTTGAATCCCGTCCAAAGCCCGCCCATGGAATAGTGAACGGCGGGGAAAATCTTCATCGGTTCATCGAGCGGATCGGTGCCGACGAATTTCTCGTAAATCTCGAGAATCCCCTCGAGCTTGTCGAGGACGCCCTGGCGGCCGATTTTTTTGACGATGTCGCCCAGATCGAGATAGACCATGTTCCCGCCGCCGACGCCGAGCTTCATTTCCGTGCAGACCTGGAAGATTTCGCGGGTGGCGATGTCGCGGGGGACGAGGTTGCCGTATTTGGGATAGCGCTCCTCGAAGAAATAGAACCGTTCGGATTCGGGGATGGAGTTGGGATGGCGGTTGTCGCCGGGGCGCTTGGGGACCCAGACGCGACCGCCCTCGCCGCGGGCGGATTCGCTGATGAGCCGGCATTTGTCCTCGCCGGGGATGGCGGTGGGATGGACCTGGATGAACTCGGGATTCCCGTATTTGGCCCCGGCCTGATAGCAGCGTGACGCCGCCCCGCCGGTGCAGATCACCGAGTTGGTTGATTTTCCGAAGATCAGCCCACATCCTCCGGTGGCGATCACCACGGCATCGGCGCGGAAGGCGCGGATTTGCATGGTTCGCATGTCCTGCGCGACAATGCCGACGCATTGATTGTCGTGGATGACCGGTGCGAGGAATTCCCAGAACTCGTATTTGGTGACCAATCCATCGGCTTCATATCTGCGGGTTTGCTCGTCGAGAGAATAGAGCAATTGCTGGCCGGTGGTGGCGCCGGCGAAGAAGGTGCGTTTGACCAGCGAGCCGCCGAAGAGGCGCAATTCGCGTTGGCCCTCGGGGGTGCGGTTGAACGGGACTCCCATGCGGTCCAGGAGATCGATGATTCGCGGGGCCCAGTTGCACATCTCCAGCACGGGCGGCTGATCGGCGAGGAAATCGCCGCCGAGCGCGGTTTCGTCGAAATGGATCCACTCGCTGTAACCCTGTTGGCGGGCGATGTCGTTGCAGGCGTTGATGCCGCCCTGGGCGCAAACGCTATGGCTGCGTTTCACCGGGACCATGGAGAACAGATCGACGTTGACGGCGTCCTCGGCGAGCTTGACGGAGCACGCCAGCCCCGCCAGACCGCCCCCGATCACGATGACTCTTTTTGCTGCCTCGGCCATGTGGACTAATCCTTCAACGGTGGTTTGCCAAGTTTGTCGCGCTTTTTACGGATGAAGCTCAGGTGGTGATCGACGTGCTCGACCTGCCTTTGAACGCATTGCCCAAGCGTGATGACGCCGATTTCGTTGTGCCGGCCGGTCCGGGAGAACGCCGAATCGGGCAGCTTGCGCAAAACCCGCGTGAATTGCCGCCGATTCAGGTCGAAAATCCGCACCGCATTGTCCGCATCCTGTTCGGCGGGAAGCAAACTCGCGGCAAACTTGCTCTGGTCGTAGCCGAGGATGAGCGGGTTTTCCTCGGCGATGATGCATTTCATCCGCGCCGCCCAGATGAGGTCCGCATCCAACAAATGAAGCACGATTTGCTGGATCGACCAATTTCCGATCCCGGCCTCCGGAGGCGGAGTCCATAGCATCTCCTGCTTGGACAGCCCGGCAATCGCCGCTTTCAGCTTGTCCCCGCCGGATTCGTATTGATCGACGATCTTGCGATCCATGCCGCTTCCTCAATAGCTTGCCGCCGACGCCGACGGATCCTTCAGTGGTTTGCCCAGCCGGTCGCGTTTCATGTGGATGTAGAGCGTGTGATGGTCGAGATGCTCGTTGGTCCATTTCACGCTCTGGCCGAGGGCGATGACGCCGAGGTCGTTGTGCCGGCCCGTCCGGGCAAAGGCCGAATCGGGCAACTTGCGGAACATCGGAGCCAATTGCCGGCGGTTCAAGTCCAGAATCTGAACGGCCGTCTGGGCATCCTGCTCCTCGTAAAACAGCTTGGAGGCAAATTTGCTCTCGTCGAAGCCGACGATCTGGGGATTGTCTTCGGCGATGATCTGCTTCATGCGGGCCGACCAGATCAGCTCATCATCCATCAAATGAAGCACGATTTGCTGAATGGACCAACGGCCGATGCCCGCGCCCGGCGGGGGGATCCACAGCAGATCTTGCCGGGTGAGGCCGGCAATCGCCTTGGCCAGCTTTTCACCGCCTGTCTCAAACTCGTCGATGACTTGGCGATCCATGTGATTATCTCAATGCACGAGAATAGCTTTGTCGTGAATGGCCGCCCCGAGGGCCAGGAACCCGCAAATCAGCGTGAAGACGAACAAGGCGGAGCAAACATATCCCCATCTCCGCTGCGAAGCGGCGCTGATCGTCAGCCCCCAGGTGATCGCCGCAGTCCACATCCCGTTGGCCAGATGAAAACACGAGGCGGCGATCCCGATCGGATAGACAAAATATGCGACCCACAAGCTGGAATTGATGTGCCGGGCCGTGCTGCGAGTGGCGTCTTCGGGGATGAATTGCAGCGCGCTGCCCCAAAGCCCCTTCATTCCCAGGACGTGGAAGAGAAGAAACAGCGCGATCACCACGGCGCTGACGCGCTGAACGAGATAGAAATAATTCCTGGCATAAGGGTATTTTTCCACGTTCGGCTGGCCGCCGACGATGATCCATACTCCGTAAACCGTGTGGAAGAGGATCGGAATGTAGATAAAGATCCATTCGACGGCCCACAAAAACGGCAGGGCGTGAATCTTGTCCACCTGGAGTTGATAGATGTCGCTGGTCCCGCTGCCGCCCTGAATCAGCGTCGCGTTCACGAGCAGGTGCACGATGATGTATCCGCCGAAGATCAGCCCGGTAAGGGAATGCAGGCGGCGAAGCAGGAAGCTGGAGGCTCCGTCAAAAGTGGACACGCTTAATGGCCTGGCAACTGTATCGGGCACTTTGAAAATCCTTTGGCTCGGCATTATAGGGAAAAGCCGAAGGATGGCTATCCCACCGGCTTTCCGATACAAAACCCGCCGCACATGAATTCGGCCCAGGGGAATCCAATTCCCCATTGGATTATTGACCATCCCTTTCTTATCGCCGGGGCGGTCTATCTCCTGGTCAACGGCATCCTGCTTCTCATCGCCAAACCCGCCAATTCCGAATGGGAGCAGGTCTTCGTCTATTCCGCAACGGCGTTAATCCAGGGCGGTGACCTCTACGGTCCCGGCCTCAACCAATTTCAGTTGAACCATCCGTTCACTTATCCACCCTTCCATGCGATGCTGGCAATCCCCTTCGCATTCTTGCCTCATTGGCTGAGCCGGATCGGCTGGTTTCTCGTCCAGGCCGTCGCCCTGACCGCGCTGTGGAAGCTGAGCTGGAGAATCAGCGGCGGCGGACCGCTCAATCGCGCCCCATTGAACGGAACCGAAGCCATCATCTGCCTGCTCGGCCTGATCGCGGGGATGCGTTACGTCCAGGGCGTCTTCGGCCACCAGCAATCCGATATCCTGATCGACGCCTTGCTGGTCGCCGGCTGCTACGCCTGGCAACGTCGCCGCGACTTTTCGGCCGCCACCGCCTGGGGAATCGCCGCCGCCTTCAAGGGGCCGCCGCTGATCATGGCCCCCTATCTCGCCTGGCGCGGCCGCTGGCTCGCGGCC
>JBEKXM010000364.1:0-5156 GCA_049512115.1 Tepidisphaeraceae bacterium
TTGACGATGGCTCCCCTCGGGACAGAGCAGCATGAATCGCGACCCGGGGACGGTCTTGAGAACCTGCGCCCAGAGCCGCAGAACCAGTTCATTGATTTTGCAGAAGTTGTTCAGGCATCCGAAGGTAACGTGGCCAGATGTTTGTGCGGGCAGCGCGTTGACCGCCAGTGCCGTAACCAGCGGCTCGTAGCACCAGAAGCTATCAGGCAATCGGATTGACGTTTCGGAATAGAACTGATCGTTCAATCCCGGCGGATCGAGGTACGGGTCGGTCAATCGGTAATCCATCGCCGACAGCCCCGTCGTCCCCGGATACGCCAGCCACGCCGCCTGCACCGGCGCCGGCTTGTGGGCGAACAGGAGCATACGGTTCTTGGCCATGTGCATGGTCAAATCCACCAGGATATCGATCCGATCCTCGCGGATTTTCCGGGCAACCTCCGCATCGGTCATCCCCACGATCGACCGCCAGACGTGGGAGTATCCGCGAATCCGCTCCGTCACCGCATCCGGCCGGCTGGCGTCGGCATAACAGAAGATTTCAAACGCCTCCCGATCGTGATTCGACAGCAGCGGAATCGTGAACAGCGCCTGGCAATGCTGGCGAAAATCCGGTGACACGTAGCCAATCCGCAGCCGGCGGCCGGGGTTGCGATCGTTGGTGTGCGGCTGGATGAGTTTCTTGAGCGGTTCGGCGTGCTGTTGGTTCCATCGGCGGGCTTCCTCATAGATCATCCCGGCGTCGTACCCGGGGTGATAATGGACAGTGAAAACCAGATTACTATGAGCGATGGAATCATCGGGCTTGAGCCGAATGGCCTGCCGATAAACGGCAATGGCCTCGTCAAGTTGCCCCATGTCCTTCAAGGCGATGCCGAGATTGTTGTGCGCTTTGGCAAGATCGGGCTTAAGCCGAATGGCCTGCCGACAGGCCGCGATGGCCTCGTCAAGTTGCTCCTTATCCTTCAATGCGTTTCCGAGATTGCTGTGCGCTTCGGCAAAATCAGGCTTGAGCCGAATGGCTTGGCGATAGGATGCAATCGCCTCATCGAGTTGCCCCAGGTCGCTCAAGGAGTTTCCGAGATTGTTGTGCGCTTCGGTAAGATCGGGCTTGAGCCCAATGGCGCGCCGATAGCAAGCCATCGCCTCCTCAAGCTGCCCCTTGGCGCTTAGCGCGTTGCCGAGATTGTTGTGCGCTTCGGCAAAATCAGGTTTGAGCCGAATCGCCTGCCGATGGGAAGCGATCGCCTCGTCCGTTTGCCCCTTGCATTGCAAGGCGTTTCCGAGATTGCTGTGCGCATCGGCGAAATCGGGCTTGAGCCGAACGGCCTGCCGATAGGAAGCGATCGCCTCGTCAAGTTGCCCCATGTCCCTCAATGCGTTGCCGAGATTGTTGTGCGCCTCGACGTAATCAGATTTGAGCCGAATGGCCTGCCGATAAACCGTGATGGCCTGGTCAGGTTGCCCCGTGTCCCTTAAGGCGTTGCCCAGGTTGCAGTGCGCTTCGGCGTAATCGGGCTTGAGTCGAATGGCCTGCCCACAGGCGGCGATCGCCTCGTCAAGCTGCCCCTTGTCCCGCGAGGCGTTGCCGAGATTGTTGTGCGCTTCGGCGTAATCGGGCTTGAGCCGAATGGCCTGCCGATAGGCCCCGATCGCCTCGTCAAGTTGTCCCTTGCGTTGTAGGGCGACGCCCAGGTTGTAGTGTGCTTCGGCAAGATCGGGCTTGAGCCGAACCGCCTGCCGATGCGAAGCGATCGCCTCATCAAGTTGTCCCATTTCCAACAGTGCGTTGCCGAGATTGCTGTGTGCTTCGGCAAGATCGGGCCTGAGCCGAATGGCCTGCCGATACGAAGCGATCGCGTCGTCAGCTTGTCCGTTGGCCTGGAGGGCGATCCCCAGGTTGTAGTGCGCCTCGGCGTAATCGGGTTCGAGTCGAACGGTCTGCCGAATCAATTCCACCGCCGTTTCCAACCGGCCCGACTGGACGGCTAGCACGCCCAGCAGATGCAGCGCCTCGACGTGATTCGGATTCCGCGCCAGGATTTGGCGATACACCGCCTCCGCCTCGGTCAAGCGGCCCGCCCGATGATGCGACAAACCGGATTCGAGTTGTTGCTGAAGGGTCATGGGGCCGGGCATTGTAAACTCGAATTCCCGCCCATCGCGCACCAATTCCGCCACATCTGCCGGTAGGCCGCTTCAACATTGCGGGCGAAACGCGGGGCATCCATCAGCGGAGACGCCTCCATCCGCGCACGTAGCGTCCGGCGCAGCTCGCCCAGCCGCTTTGCATCCCCGGCCAGTTCCGCCGCGACGCGGACGTATTGTTCCGGATCGCTTGCGGCTAATTCCGGCAGGCCAACCTGGCTGAGGAGGCTGAACCCGACGCGCGAAACGTGTGCCCGCCCGATCAGGGTCACCACCGGCACGCCCATCCGCAAAGCTCCGCACGTGGTCATGGTGCCGTGATAGGGAAACGTGTCAAATGCGACGTCCACGCGGTTGTAAAGCTCGAGATGCCGGCGAACGTCCGTGATGTGCCCGAGCATCTCGATCCGATCCGCCGACACGCCGCGCGCCGCGAATTGTTCGCTCAATCGCTTCCGCACGGAGGCTTGGCCTGCCCCGGCGGATTTCAGGAGCAGGCGCGATCCGGCGACTCGATCGAGCAGTTTCGCCCAAATATCGAGCAGCGGCGCGTTGATCTTCGCCAACGTGTTGAAACACCCGAACGTAATCGGCTCGCCTTCCCGCGCTCGGATCTCCGGCAAGTCTTCGGGCGCATCGTAGCACCAGGCGCAATCCGGCAAACGCCAGAGTTTCTCGACGTTCAAATCGTCGGTCATCCCCGGCGGATCAGCCAGGGAATCGGTAATGCGATAGTCGATGGCCGTCATTCCCGTGGTATTGGGATAGCCGAGATAGGTCACCTGAATCGGGGCGGGCTGGCGCGCAAAGGCGAGCAGGCGACTATTGGAGGTGTGTCCTGACAAATCCACGAGGATGTCGATGCCATCGGCTCGAATTCGCGTCGCCAGTTCCGCGTCGGTCAAGCCGATGACGTCTCGCCATTCATCGCACGAGCGTTTCGCCCGCTCGGTGACGATGTCGGGGCTGGGGACATTGGAATAGCACGTGACCTGAAAATTCGAGCGATCGTGACGCTCGAGCAACGGCAGGATGAAGTGCCCGACCGGATGGCCGCGAAAATCGCCCGAGACATAGCCGATGCGCAGCCGCCGATCCGGCGAACGGTCGTTGGAATGCGTGACGATTTCGCCTGCCAGCGGGCGCGCGTATCGATCAGACCATGCCCGGTGTTCGGCCAGGATCGATTCGGCGCTGACGGCCGGATCGTACATCAGCGTCAGCAGCAGATTCGTGTGCCCATCGCGGTTGCCGGCGTCGGCAGCCCGCCGCAATGACGCTATGGCCTCCTCGAGTTGGCCGCTATTCTTGAGCGCGATGCCGAGGTTGTTGAATGCCGGTGCATAATCGGGTCTGAGCTCGATGGCGCGCCGGCAACTGGCGATGGCCGCATCGAGCCGGCCCTTGGCCAACAGCACGTTTCCCAGATTGCAGTGGGCGTCGGCATGGTTTGGATTGATCTGTATCGCCCGCTGATACGCTGCGACGGCCTCGTCAATCCGCCGCTTGTTCATCAGCGCATTGCCGAGGTTGACGTGGGCCTCGGCAAGATCGCCCTTGAGTTCGATCGCCCGCCGGGACGAAGCGATCGCCTCATCGAGCAGCCCCCTCTCCTTCAACACGGCGCCCAGGTTGCAATGCGCCTCGACGCAATCGGGCTTGAACCGGATCGCCCGCCGGTACGACTCGATCGCCCCGTCGATCCGGCCCATGTCCTTGAGGATATTGCCCAAATTGCAATGGGCATCGGCATAATCCGGTTTCAAACGGATCGCCCGGTTGATGAGCTCGATCGCCACGTCATCGTGGCCCGTCTGTCCTGCAATCATGCCCAATAGATGAATCGCACCCGCATGATTCGCTTGCGCCTTCAAGATATTCCGATAAATCCGCTCCGCTTCCGCCAAGCGCCCGGCGCGATGGTGCTCGACGGCAAGCTGGAAAGCCTGGTCAACATTGGCATCCGTCATTCGCTTGAGCCCTTCGTTCATCGCCCGTGGGCGGTGACCTGGGTCATCTTCTTCAATTCGTTGGTCTTCAAATTGAAGACGGCCTCGGCGCAGGTGCCGCCGGAGAGGTTGTTGTCATCCACGACCGTGACCTTCCCCAACTGGCCACCGAGGCACGTCAGGATTTGCTCGACCGGGTCGAAATCCAGCTCGCCGCAGTAAATCGTCTTGTCGGCCGTGCGGATGGTCATCCCGCCCGTTGCGGTGACGTGTTTGAGCTTGGGCGCGGCCGGTTCGCCGGTGTCGCCAGTGTCCTGCCCCGGCGGGGCGGCGTCGAATTCGGCCTGCACGATATCCGCGTGATCCAGCCGTAGCGATCCCGTCTTCGACGCGTTGTCCTGGTGGACGATGGTGATGTCCCCCTGAATGATGGCGGTGCGGGCGGCATCATCGTAGATGAATCGCTTTTTCCAGTCGATGGCCGTACTGCCGTGGCCGCCCATCGCCGGGGCATTATCAGTCGCCGGCCGGGTGGTGGGGGGGGATTGTTCTATGGCGAGTAGGTCGCCGGGACCGGCAACGCTCAGGCGCTTCGTCGATACGTCGTAGTCGATCCGGCCGGCCAACAGGTCGAATTGGCGCAATAATTTTCCCCCGGCATCCAGAAGAGCGGACTGGGCCTTGGCCCTTGACGGCGTTGTGGCGGAGCCTGCGGCCTCGTCGGTTTGCAGCGACAGGAGCTTGACCTGCTTGTTCTTCATGAAGTCGGCCCCGTCGGCAAATGAATCCCCTTCCGCCGGACGGGTCGCCGGCTGCGTGGCGGGCGCAACGTCCACCAGCGTGGCCACGATGCGGTCGCACGATGATGAATCATGGCTTCCGCCCGGCTCGTCGGACGCCGTGCTCACCCCGCCGACCACTTCCACCCGGTTGGTCTTGCCATCCAGCCACGCGTTTCGCTGCCAGGCGAGCTTGAGCGGCCGGGGCTGTTCGTGCGGATTTTTCGGCTGCTCAAGTCCGTCAAATGTCCCCGGCCCATCGATCTGCGCCGTTTGATCG
>JBEKXM010000365.1:0-5132 GCA_049512115.1 Tepidisphaeraceae bacterium
TATGTGGGAGGCGCGGGTCGGCGAAAGCCCCGGCGTTATGGGACGAGCCGGGATTTCTTACGCTCCCTCGCCCGACGTCCGGAGGTTCGCGGAGTGTCGCTCGGCACAACCAATTCCAACTGCACCGCCTTTTCGTTCCACATCAGACGGATGGCATCGCGGACCATGAAGACAAGCTCGTCCAGAGACCTGCCCTGGGTGGTGATCCCCTCCCTCTCCAACACCCGGCCGATCAGCCAGCGATCTTCCTGCGTTACCAAAACGTGATACAGATTCATGATACCTTTTGCCCTATCGCATATGCTCAATCATCGCGGTGGCGAACTCGCTGCACTTGATCTTCTTCGCCCCTTCCATTTGACGTGCGAAATCATAAGTGACGGTCTTGGCGGCAATGGCCCCTTGAAGGCCCTTGACGATCAGATCGGCCGCCTCTTGCCAGCCGAGATATTCGAACATCATGACGCCGGAGAGAATGACGCTGCCGGGATTGACGACGTCGAGATTGGCGTATTTGGGGGCGGTGCCGTGGGTGGCTTCGAAGATGGCGTGGCCGGTGATGTAATTGATGTTTCCGCCGGGGGCGATGCCGATGCCGCCGACCTGTGCCGCCAGAGCGTCGGAGAGGTAATCGCCGTTGAGATTGAGGGTGGCGATGACGTCGAAATCCTCGGCGCGGGTGAGGACCTGCTGAAGGGTGATGTCGGCGATGGCGTCCTTGATGACGATGCCGGCGCCGGGTTTCCCGTCGGGGATTTTGCACCAGGGTCCGCCGTCGATCTCGACGGCGCCGTAGCGCTCCTTGGCGATCTTATAGCCCCAGTCGCGAAACGCTCCTTCGGTGAACTTCATGATGTTTCCCTTGTGCACGAAGGTGACGCTTTTGCGGTTGTGCTTGATGGCGTAGGTGATGGCGGCATGAATCAGGCGTATAGTCCCGAGATAGCTGACCGCCTTGATACCGATGCCGACATCCACGACCGCCTCGCGATGCGGAGCGCCGAGTTCCTCAAGCTGCTTCAGCCATTGCGCGGCGGCCTCCTTGGTTCCAAAGCGAATCTTCTGAAATTCCTTGGGAAAATTCTGGGCGAGGAAGCCCAGTATCTTTTGGCTTTCCGGCGTTGCGCCGGCGTACTCAATGCCGGCGTAAATGTCCTCGGTGTTCTCGCGGAAGATGACCATTTCCACCTTCTCGGGGCGCTTCACCGGGCTGGGGACACCCTGGAAATATCGCACCGGGCGCAAACAGACGTAAAGATCGAGCATCTGCCGCAGGGCGACGTTGAGCGATCGAATCCCCCCGCCGATGGGCGTGGTCAGCGGGCCTTTGATGCCCACGAGGAAGGTTTTGAATGCCTCGACGGTGTCATCCGGCAACCAGGTGTTCAGTTTCTTGAAGCTCTTGTCGCCGGCGAGAACTTCCATCCAGGCGATCTTGCGTTTTCCGCCGTAGGATTTTTCGACGGCGGCATCGAAGACGCGTTGGCTAGCGCGCCAAATGTCCGGGCCGGTTCCATCGCCTTCGATGAAGGGAATGATCGGGTGATCGGGCACGTTGAGTTTTCCAGCGGAAATGGAAATCGCCTGTCCTGTCCGGGGAGGAACTACGTCTTTGAATTTTGTCATGGGGGAAGATTAGAACACCGGAGGGCAAAGGTCAAAAGTGGTTGGTACAACGACGGCGATACCTTAGCAACTAGTTTCCGCGTATAATGCCGATTCGGATTATGGTGATGATGCGCGACATCCAGAAGGCTGCGGGGAACATAGCGCGGCAATTCCGGCCCGATCGAATCACGTTGTTTGGATCGTACGCATACGGCCACCCGAACGAACACTCCGACGTTGATCTATTGATTTTGATGGCCGGCAATCGCGTCCACGATCAAGGCATCCTCATCCGCGAACGAATAGAATTCGGGTTTCCCGTTGATTTGCTCGTGCGGTCGCCGGCCGAATTCAACCGGCGAATCGCCCTGGGTGATTGCTTCCTGCGAGAGATCCAGGAAAAGGGGAAGATCCTCTATGAAGCCACTGACGCGCGAGTGGGTGGAAAAAGCGGAAGGCGATTTTCAAACCGCGCAGCCAGAAATGCGCGCAAGAAAATCCCCGAATTTCGATAGCGCGACATTTCACGCCCAGCAATGCGTCGAAAAATATCTCAAGGCGCAACTACAGGAGGCGGGGGTAATTTTCCCGCACACCCATGACCTTGTGAACTTATTGAATTTGGTGCTGCCTGCCCAACCGCTTTGGACGGTCCTGAAGTCTTCGGCGACGATTCTGACACAATATGCGGTGAAAGCGCGCTATCCGGGATCATGGATTACCCGATCTCAGGCAAAGGACGCCGTCGCGCGATGCCGCGACATCCGGCGGCACATCCGGCAAAGTCTCGGATTGCGAACGTAGTTCCTCGCTTCAGCGAGCCAGGAACTCCGCGAAATTGTCCCTGAGCATCAGCCGGGCGTCGCGTTCGATGTCTTCTTTCGTGACTCGTCGGCCGGTCTGTAGAAGGTCGCTGTATTTGTCCGTCAGGACCTGGGTGAGAATGCGGCGGCTGTGGTTCCATTTGTAAATCAACTGATCGAGGACTCGGGCATCGGAATGCTGGGGAATGAAGCTCGTTCCGAGCAGCTCGATGCGCATGCGCTCGATCTCCTGGATGAGGCTGGGATTGTTGAGGAACCACCAGCAGCCGAAGATCATCAGGTTGCCGAATTTCCTGGCGGCAACGCAAAGTTCGTGCTGGTTTTCGCGGGCGAGCATGGTGACGAAGAATTTGTTTTGGGGGAACTGGCGGCAGAGGTTGACGACGGCGAGGATATCCGCCTTGCCGGACATGTCTCCGGCATCGCCGAGCGCGGGATTTACGCGCATGCGCGAACCGATCATCATGGCGAAGGGCAAACCGCGTTCGGCGCAGACGGGGAGGACGGCTTTTTCCAGAATAGTCTGCCCGGCCGATTCGACGGGTCCGGAATCGGCGGGATAGCGGAATTCCGGAGGGAGGCTAACGGCGAGGTAGATGGCCTTCTGACGGTCGATCCACTGGCGCAATAGTCGGCGGACCTCCTCAATGGTGGAGGCGGAGATTTCCTCGGAAACCTTGAACCCCCATGGGGCCATTTGTTTGGCGGCGGCGGGCCAGTTGCGAAGGAGCGGATCGATGCGGAGCACGGCCTTGAACCGCGAATCGGCGGCGATCGCGGGATTTTTCAACCAGCGGTTGCGTTCGTTGTCGTCGAAGATCGGGTTGGTCATGGTGATCGACGACACGTTGGAAAGCTCCATAACGCGGTCGATGTATTTGCTTGGGTCCTGTTTGTCGAAGAAGGGGCGATAGGCGTCGAGCGATACTTCATTGGGATCGAACCCAAGCAACTGAAGGGTCGTCAGCACGCCGCGGCACGCCTCGCTGACCGGCGTGTGGTCGACGAACAGGTGTTTCCAGATATGGTCGGCCTGCTGGCGCTTGGACATTTTCCAGAACTGTTCGTAGGGAAGTTTGGTTGCCGGCGCCACGCGATAGACCTCGGCGACGAGATAGTGGTAGGTGACCAGTTCGTCGATGCCCCAAAGCATCAATCCGGCGGGATCGGCCTGGCCGGTCGCGTTGGGGACGGGGGTGCCGAACGTGGGCGGATAGAGATGCGTGTGCATGTCCACGATCGGTTGGGCGTTGAGCGTCCGGCCGACCGCTTCGGAAAGGCCCTGCTGGGGAATCGATTGATTGCTCATACGTGGTCTCCGCTGGAGTTGATCCGTTTAGTCTAGAAAAACTGCCGGGCGGCGAAAAGGGCTTTCAATGGCAAAAACGGCGCGATTTTCTGGCATTCTCGCATCCGGAAGGCCGATTCATTAGAATCGCGCCCGGGGAAGGAACGCGAGGAGGACCGAATGAACAAGGGCATCTGGGTCGTCTTTGTGGTTCTGATTGTCGGCGCCGTGGCGCTGGTGGTCTTCCGCAAGGAACAATCGGAAACCACGCCAGTCTCGTCGCATCTGCGTTTAACTATTGCCGTCATTCCCAAGGGAACGACACATTCCTATTGGAATTCGGTCAAGGCCGGCGCCACGCAGGCCGGCAAAGACCTGGGCGTTGACATGATCTACAAAGGCTCGATGCAGGAGGACGATCGAGCGGGGCAGATTTCCGTGGTCGAGCAGTTCGTCTCGGACAACGTCAACGGGATCGTGCTGGCGCCCGTGGACAACGTTGCGCTGGTGCCGGCGGTGCAGGCGGCCACGGCCAAGAAGATTCCCGTGATCATCATCGACTCCCCCGTGAACGGTGACGCGGGGAAGGATTTCGTCTGCTATGTCGGGACGAACAACAAGCTGGCGGGCAAGCTGGGCGGAGATGAACTGGCGAGGATTCTGGGCAGCAAGGGAAAATTCATCCTGCTGCGCTACGCGGAAGGATCGGCCAGCACGATGCTTCGGGAAGCCGGGTTCCTGGACGCGATGAAGGACAATCCAGGCATGATGCCGCTGATCACCGCCCGCTATGCGGGCACCAGCGTGAGCGAGGCCCAGGCGACGGCGCTGAACATGCTCGATCAGATCAAGCAGGCGGACGGGATTTTCTGTCCGAACGAGTCGACGACTGTTGGAATGCTCAACGTACTGGAACAGAACAATCTCGCCGGGAAGATTCATTTTGTCGGCTTTGACGCAACGCCGCATCTGGTGGAGGCGCTGAGAAAAGGGGAGATCGACGCGTTGGTGTCGCAGAATCCGATCAAGATGGGATACCAGGGCGTCAAGGCCTGCGTCGATTACATCAAGGGGGTGGCGCAAGAGCCGATTCAGGACAGCGGCGTGCAGCTCATCACCCGGGACAACCTCGACACGCCGGAAGTGCAGAAGCTTTTGTCCGGCGGCTGATGGCCGCAGATTTGCGCATGACGGCATCCACGATCACAGCGAATAGCACCGGCCCGCGTCTTCGCATGGAAGGGGTGCGGAAGCGTTTTGGAGCAACGATAGCGCTGGACGGGGTGGATTTGTCGGTGGATCGCGGGGAAGTGCTGGCGCTGGTCGGGGAGAACGGCGCGGGCAAGAGCACGCTGGTGAAAACGCTCTCGGGGGCGCACGCGCCGGACGAGGGGAAGATGTGGCTGGATGGG
>JBEKXM010000366.1:0-5127 GCA_049512115.1 Tepidisphaeraceae bacterium
TGAAGCACAACGCCGTCAGTGTCTGCGCCACAACGAGGATGAATCCAAAAACGCTGCTAGACCAATGGGCCTGACGCGACATGATCCAGTCGACGCCGGCCAGAGTCATCAAGACGACATAGATCACCAGTCCCCCCGCACTGATTCGACGCCGAAGCCCTTCGTCCGTCGAATGAGTCAGGCCCAATACAAGGCTGATCCAGACCGTGAAGTAGATCAAGAATCGAATACCGAACCACCGTGCGTTCAGATAAGGTTGGACGTGCCGAAGAATTGGATCGCCGGCGAGCTCCGCCGGGCGTGCCCACGGAAATAAAACCTGCAATCCCAAAAAGATCGGCAAGAAGAGAAGGAAGAGTAGTGGAAGCACCCGGGCCGCGGAAAGCGTGATCGGGTGGATCAACGTACCCCACCCCCCGCCAGTTAAATGATGCATCATCGTCAGGGCCATTCCGCCAAGGGATATGGCCAGCCAGAAAAGACACGCAAAGAGATAGGCGTTGAAGAATTGCGCTCGCATCGCCGGCCACGCGCCGCCGGCGGCGCACGCCAACAAAGACGTGCATCCCACGACAAGGGCGTATCGGTCGGCCAGCTCGACTGCATTTTCCACTCGCGTCGTCATTGTGGCTCTCGCAATCCCCGCAATTGGTCGGCATCAATCTGCTTCACCGGCATGGCCTGGCTCATTTGCAGCGTGCGGATGTACGCGACGATGGCCCAACGGTCGGCAGGCGACACACGGTCGCCGTAGCTGTACATCGCTCCGTACCCGTTGGTGATGACATCGAAAATATGTCCTACCGGCGCCACGCGGAGCCGATCGAGGTGATAGCTCGGCGGCGGGACGAAGCCCCGCTGCATGATGATGCCGCGCCCGTCGCCAGCGTCACCGTGGCACATGGCACAATAAATGGTGAATTCGTCCCGCCCGCGGCGCAGCACTGCGCCCAGCGCCGCCCCGCGTGTTGGAAATGGCCCGTCGGCCTCGGTTGGATAGTGCTCCGGGAACGTTGTCGCCGGCTTCCCTTCGGCGAATCCCCTGTACAAATGCGAATCCAACTCCAGATCTCCGCGCGGGACCGTGCCCTCCACAAGCGGTCGAGCGGTCGTCCCATCGGCGAAGAAAACGCTCTCCTGCATCGGCTTGGCCTTGGGTTGCGATCCCATGTTCTCTCTCCAGCAACCCGCCGCGAAGAGCAGCGGAGCAAGCGTCAACAGCATGCGATATAGGCTCGCTTGCCGCTTCATGCCGGCACCTCATAGACGTTCAGCGTTTGCAGCGACCGCAAAAACTCGCCAGTCCGATCCAAATCGAATTTGGGATCGCTCGATTCAATGCAGAGGAAAAATCGGCTCTGGCTGGCCAGATCGAATTGGGGAACGTTGAACAGCGGATGATACGGATGGGGAAACCCGTTCAATGCCAGCATTCCAAAAGCGCCGGCAAGACCCGCGCCAAGGATCGTCAGTTCAAAAGTGATGGGGATGAAAGCCGGCCAGGAATAGAGTGGCCGGCCGCCGACGTTGATCGGATAACTGAAGGCGGCGGCGTAAACCTGCATCAGGAATCCGCCGAGGCCGCCGAAAATCCCGCCGAGGAGGAAAATCAGCGGCACGCGGTTTCGCGGGAGGCGCAGCGCCTCGTCCAAGCCGGGAACGGCAAATGGCGCCAGCGCATCGAGGCGGACATAGCCGGCGTCGCGCGATTGGCGGGCGCCTTGGACGAGCTTTTCGGCCGAATCGAATTCCGCCATCAAGCCATACAGCGTGCGCTGCCGCGTCATGCCGCCTCCTTGTGGGTGAGAGCGGATTGCTCGTGAACGAGTTCGCGCATCTCGGAAATCGAGATAGCCGGCAGGACTCGAACGAACAGCAGGAAGCAAAACGCAAAAAATCCGATGCTGCCGAAAAGCGTCGCCCAATCCCAGCGCGTGGGGTAATACATTCCCCAGCTCGACGGCAGGAAATCCCTGTGCAGGCTGGTGATGATGATGACGAAACGCTCCATCCACATGCCGATCTGCACGATGAAGGAAATCAGGAACAGCAACGGCACGCAGCGGCGAATAGCACGGAACCAAATGAATTGCGGCGTTACCACGTTGCAGAAAATCAGTACCCAATAGGTGATCCAGTACCGTCCGGCCATGCGATTGACGTTCATGTACATGTCGAATTCGTTGCCGCTGAGCCAACCGTAAAACGCTTCCGCCGAATACCCGTAAGCCACGATCAAGCCGGTCACGAGCATGAGTTTTGCGCAGTTTTCCAGGTGCCGGACGGTGATGAAATCCTGAAGTCCGTAAGCCCAGC
Source organism: Tepidisphaeraceae bacterium (assembly GCA_049512115.1). Taxonomy (GTDB): domain Bacteria; phylum Planctomycetota; class Phycisphaerae; order Tepidisphaerales; family Tepidisphaeraceae; genus PALSA-1353. The sequence goes on from JBEKXM010000366.1 coordinate 2,317, forward strand.
GCAGGGGAATGGCCAATGTCAAAACCATGGCGAACCCGGAGAAGATGGCGCCGGCGACGAAATACGGAGGGAAGATGGTGCTGTGCCAGCCGGGCAATTGGGCCGCGGCGAAATCCATTCCGACGACGCTGTGCACCGACACGACCAACGGCGCCGCCAGCCCCGCCAGCAGGAGATACGCGGTCTGATATCGGTTCCAATGCCGCGCCGACCCGCGCCAGCCCAATGCCAGGAATCCATAACTGACGCGACCCAAATACGAGCGGGCTCGGTCTCGCAACGTCGCCAGGTCGGGAATCAATCCGACATACCAGAAGACCAGCGAAATGGTGGCATACGTGCTGACCGCAAAAACGTCCCAGACCAACGGGCTGCGGAACTGCGGCCACAGCCACATCGTGTTCGGATACGGCAGCAGCCAGAAGAATTCCCACGGCCGGCCCAGGTGCAGCAGTGGAAACATTCCGGCGCAGGCGACCGCAAACAATGTCATCGCTTCGGCGAAGCGGTTGATGCTGGTGCGCCAGTCCTGGTACATCAGAAATAGCATCGCGCTGATAAATGTGCCGGCATGACCGATCCCGATCCACCACACGAAATTGACGATGGCGAATCCCCAGGCGACGGGGATGTCGATGCCCCAGATCCCCACGCCGCGCAGAAACAGGTAGGAAGCCGCCGCGGTGAGGACCATGACCAGGAGCGCGGCCAGCGCAAAGCCGAATCTCCATGCCCGCCCGGACTTGCGGATAAGCACGACCGAACTGATTTTCTCTGTTACGGAGTCATAGTCGTGGCCGGCAGCCAGGACTTCCGATCCGCGCGAGACCGCGATGTCGGTGGAGGCGAGGCTCATGATTGGGATTGCTCCTCCGACAGGGCCGGATTGGGATTCTGAATTCGTGCCAGATATGTCGTTCGCGGCTGCGTGGTCAGTTCCGCAAGCAGGGAATAATTCAGCGGCTGGCGCTTCAGCCGCGCGACCTGGCTCAGATGTTCCGGCGAAAATTCATGAATCGGATCGACGGCCGCGTTGAGATTGCCGAAAACAATCGCCCGCGCGGGGCAGGCTTGCTGGCAGGCGGTCTGAAGCGCATCGAGCTTTTGCTGGCGAAGCTCCGCGCTCTTACGCTGAATAGTCGCGGCCTCATTTGAACTGGGGGCGTTTCGCGCCTCTTCGTCCATCTGCACCTGGAGAATCTCCATGTCGATCCGCGTGGCCACGATGCGCTGAATGCAATAAGTGCATTTTTCCATCACGCCCCGGCTGCGCACGGTTACTTCCGGATTGCGCATGAGCTTGAGGCTTTCCGTGGTCCGGTCGGCAAATTGCAGGAAGTTGAATCGGCGCACCTTATATGGGCAGTTGTTGCTGCAATATCGCGTACCGACGCAACGGTTGTAAACCATGTCGTTAATCCCCTCGTTGTCGTGAACCGTGGCGCCTACCGGACAAACCAGTTCACACGGCGCATTCTCGCATTGCTGGCATGGCACGGGCTGATGAAACGCTCCGGACGGTGATTCGGGATTCCCCTCGTAATAAGTGTCCACGCGAATCCAGTGCATCTCCCGCCCGCGCGAAACCTCATCCTTGCCCACAACCGGAATGTTGTTTTCCGCCTGGCAGGCAAGAATGCAGGCGTTGCATCCGATGCACGATTGCATGTCGATGGACATGCCCCAGGCAAGGTTTCTCTTGTAAGTATCGCCGTAGCCGGGATAGAGGGTCAGGTGATGCCGATCTTCTGGCTCATCCAGTTTCTTGACGAATCCGGGATCATCGATGAATTGCTGAAGCGTGCCCATGCGAACCAGCTTGCGATTGTCGAGACTGTCATCGCCCGGACGTTGCACAACCTCAGCATCCAGATCACCCACACGCCGCTCGGATATAGTTTGATGCGTATGCGTGGCAACGAGGGGATAGCTTCCGTCGATTCGCCGGACCTCCGCGCCGGTGGCGAACCAGGGACGGTCGGCGGTCCGCAATTTATATGCGTTGAATCCCGTGCCGGTAGCGACCGAGCCGCCGCGCCAGCGGCCGTAACCCAGGTGGAGCGTAATTGTCCCGTCGGGCAGGCCGGGCACAATCCACGCCGGCAAGTCCAGCGAGCGCCCCTGGCTGGCGATTCGCAGCATGTCGCCGTTGGAAACCGCCAGTTCTTTGGCGCTGTTAACGCTGAGTAACGCCGCATTGTCCCAGGTCAGTTTTGTGAGGGGCTTGGCGAGTTCCTGAAGGAATCCGTTGTTGGTATAGGTTCCGTCCCAGACGCAAGGATCAGGCCGGAATACTAACTCGAATTCGCCGAAGGCTGGTGCCGTCGAGGGTGGGGAATCGGATGTTCTTGCTTGGGGGTGCGGCGGCTGGGCACTGAAATTGCCCAGCCAAATTCCTCTTTCGAGGGATCTCCGCCAGACCGATTCGAAATCCTTCCGTCCATGCTGCGCGGCCCAAAATTCGCGGGCTATTTCGTATCCGCCGCGCGGGTATCCCGTGATAAGCAAATCCATAAACTCGATCGCGGATCGCCCGGCATACAGCGGGGCAATAAGCGGCTGAACTATCGACACAGTGCCGTCGTACGCGCGGGCGTCGGACCACTCTTCGAGAAAATGCGTTTGCGGAAGATGCCATTGACATTTGAAGGATGTTTCGTCGTCATAAATGCCAAGGCGAACGGTCAGATTGCGGTCCGCTCGTTTAGAAAACGCTTCGAGAACGGAATCGAAGGGGAGATCGGCCGCTGCGGTATAACACGGGTTTCCACCCAAAATGATTAGGGTGTCGAGTCCGCCACCATCCATCTG
>JBEKXM010000367.1:0-5108 GCA_049512115.1 Tepidisphaeraceae bacterium
TATCCGCCATCGGCAGAATCTTCAGACGCAGTGATCCCCATTCTTCGGCGGGGATTCGCCATAAGGCAAGGTCAAAGGAATTCCCGTTGAAATAATTGTCATCCACGAACCGGTCGCCGCTATAGATGCGGGCGGCATCCGCGACGTAGTGAATCTGAAGCACGACGTGACGGTTGGCGGCCGTCGGCGGGACGTGCAGCGTCCATTCCGCTGCGCTGTCCCACGCGCTTTCGCTGGCTCCATGAAGATCGGTATTTGGATCGGTTGCCGCGTGCCGCAGTTCAGCCGTCACCGCCAATGGCGACGGATCAACGGTAGATGCCGAGACATAGCGCTGGAAGATTCCGTCCGTCGTCCCGCCAATGCTCTGGCCGTCAATGCGCAGATCTTTCACGGGCGGAAACAAGGATACGGCCAAATCCGCCACCCGGCCGGCCTGAAGCCGCAGGCCGCCGTTGTCCGCCAGCACCGTGGCGTTCGAGAGGAACAACCGTTCTCGCCCGGCGAACGGCACGCGCCACAGACGTAATGCCTGGTCCCGGCTCAAGACGACGAAGTTCACCGCGGAGCCGTCGGCTTTGGCAATGCCGATGGCGCGGTTCAATCCCGGAGTCACGCCGCTGATATGAACGTGTCCGGACGATGCTTCCACCCGGGCGGACGGCGCCGTCACCTGCCCGGCGCCGGCGCGAAACGAAAATTCCGGAGCGACGCCGTCGCTCGTCGTCAAGAAGTACCATGCGGCGTTACCGTCGCTCATCCGGCACAGGGGTTGGGCCGTCGCATATTCCAGCGCAACGCCGTCGCAATCCATGTTGATCGGCCAGACGCCGTAACTTCCCGATGGAATCGTGATCGGCTGCCGTGGGACGAGCAGCGAGCCCGTGCGGGTTTCCAGGTCGAATTGGACCTCCGGATGGTCGGGCAGCGGGACCGCGGGCTGACGATTGTTGAAGAACAGAAACCCCGCGTTCCCGTCGGACCGGACGCTCCACCTCAGCACCGAGAAATCCTTGACATCGGCCGGGCGTTGTGCCGGAAACATCGCCGGCATGCGGGCCATCGACGGCCCGAAATCCTCCAGGAACAAGTGCTGCTGGCGAAGCAAATGGAATTGCTCCCGCACCTGCCCGCACGCGCCCAGCGGCGCTTGAAAATCGTAGTCCTTGACCGGCATCGCGTTGGGATGCGATTCGTTCAAGTAAGACAGCTTGCCCTCGGGATTGATGCCTCCGTGAAACATGTAATAGCCGGGCATGTTGTTTCCGCATCCCAGCTTGACCATCGCGATGGCCCCGATCACCTCGGGATCGATCTTGATGCGGCGGTTGTAGCTCGACATCATCCCGCCGCCGATCTCGCAGCATGCGTAGGGAAAAAGCCTGATGTTGTTCGAGCGGTCGGGACGCCTGTTTGTGAACTGGGCGCCGAGATCGCCGTTGTCGCGGACGTCCGTGAAGACGAACATCTTGCGATAGTCTTCGACGCTGCCGCCCCAGAACCCGTCCGCATAACCGCCGAACAGGGGCAGCAGATCCCTTGTGGGGATGTGGACGCCGTTCCATCCCGTCATCGTATAGAACGGCACATCCACGCCGCACGACCGGGCGAGATCCTTCAGCGCCAATAGATAGGGCAGGTTATTGCATTCGTTGTCGACCTGAATGCCGATCACCGGGCCGCCGTCTTTCCAGAGCAGCCCCTTCATTTGCCCGGCGATCTGATGATAGAACGGCGCGACGAGTTCCATGAATGCCGGATCGGTCGAGCGCAGCTTGGTATGAGAATTCTGAACCCAATCCGGAAACCCGCCGTTTCGGACCTCGCCATGCGCCCACGGTCCCATGCGCACGATCGCCTTCAGCCCGACTTCCTTGCAGAGTTGCAGGAAGTCGCCCAGCGAGCGGCGATCGGTCCAGTCGAACTGGCCGCGTTGTTCCTCGTGATGGATCCAGAAAACGTAGGTTGAAACGACCGAGATTCCGCCCGCTTTCATTTTCAGCAACTCGTCGCGCCATTCAGCGCGTGGGTAACGCGCGTAATGAAACTCGCCGACAATCGGCGCCCACGGCTTGCCGTCCAGCAAAAAACAGCGGCTGTCCGCATTCACGGTATGACCGGCCGGATCGGTCGCTGTACCCTGTCCCAGATTGACAGCCGGCGGTTCGGGAACCTCCGGCCGCAGATCGATTGTCAAGGGCGTTGCGATCGCGCTCCGCGCCAGCGCCTCGATGCAAAGGAGAATGACCCATCCGTGCCTGTGCGCTTTCTTGATCACTTCAGGCTCGCCTCGAAATGATAAGTTCCGGAACCCGCCTGAAATGCGACGCCGCTTTTATCGCTCGATATGCCGGCGACGCCTTTCGCTTGCTTCAGCGGCACGCCGCTCTCGGTTGCCCCGGTGGGATCCGTGGTGGGGACGTGGACGATTGCCGTCGTGTCGGTTGGGATCACCACGTCGAGCGTGAACTTCCCGTCCGCGAGCGTCCAATTGCTGACGATCCGGCCGTGCGGACATTCATACGCGGCCTTGACCCAGGTCACATCGCCCACGGGGGTCGGCCGGATGACGATCTTCTTGTATCCCACAGAATCGGGAGCCTGCTGGATTCCCGCCAGATCCGCGTAGAACCATTCCATGATGTGCCCCAGCATGAAGTGATCCTGCGAGGCGCTGCCGTCCCATCCTTCGGTCAGGCTGGTAGCGCCTTTGGCGAGGATGTACCCATATCCCGGCCGATCGGAACGGCTGTTCATGTCGAAGATCACGTCCGACCGCCCGGCCTCGGCGAGCGCGCGCAGCACGTACCGATACCCGATGTCACCCGCCGTCAGCCCGTTGCCCCTCCCGCGAATGTCGGCCACCAGGTTCTCCACGATCGCCTGCCGATCCTTCTCTGGCGCCAGACCAAACACCAGCGGAATCGCATTCGAAGTCTGGCTGCCCGTGGCGTAGCTGTGCGCTTCGGGTTTATACAGCGCCCGGTTAAATGCCGCGGCGACGTCTTGCGCCAAAGCGTCGTACCGCTTGGCATCGTCGTCTTTCCCGATCAACTTGGCGATCTTTCCCAGGATCACGATGTCCCGGTAATAGAATGCGGTTGCCGTCAGCGAGGGAGGAGTCAGTTGCGCCTGGCCAAGATGTTTGGGCCCAAGGTCGTACCAATCTCCCAGGCCGTACGAAAGTATATTGTCCTTCGCCTTGGTTCCCAGGTACGCGACATAGCGCTTCATCGTGTCGTATTGCCCCCGGAGCACCGCATCGTCCGCGTACCACTGGTACATCTGCCAGGGGATGAGCACGCAGGCGCTGCCCCATTCCGGCGAATCACGGAATCCGCCCTTCATTTTGGTGTACTCCGGCGCGGTGTCGGGGATCAGCCCTTCGTCGGTCTGCGCATCGGCCATGTCGCAGCACACTTTGTTGAACAGAACGTCGGTGTCGAAGTTGTACATCATCGAAGCGCCGACCAGGTGCGTCTGCTCCAGCCAACCCAGCCGCTCGCGGTGCGGGCAGTCGGTCAGCACGCTCTGCATGTTGCTCTGCATCGCCCATCGAATGAGCGCCGCTGTGCGGTTGAATAACTCGTTCGAGCAGGCGAATTCACCGGCTTGGGCCGAAGTGCTCGTGATGAAGTTCGCTGCCATCGCCTCGACGACCGGCAGGTCGGAAGGGTTGGATTCTTTTGCAGGGACGGCTCCCGTAACCTGCCAATAGCGCGATCCATAATACGTGAACCGTGGCGACCATTTCTCGTGCCCCGATCCGTTGAGGGTATACGTAAACCAGACCGGCCCCTTCGACGTCGATTGCGACACGGTCCCGTCGCTATTGAGTAGCTCCCCAGGAACGAGCTTCACGGCCGCGCCGCTCCGGCCGCTCACTGTGATCTGCGGAACGAACGCCGCATTTTGGCCGAAATCGTAAACAAACACTCCCGGCATCGGCTGCGAGACGGATTTGGGTTGAAACGTCCTTGCGACGCGGATCGGAGGAGCGCTGCGGCTCAGGCCTGCCAGCACGCCGCCCGGGCCGACGACTTCCGCCGCCGGTTGCCATGCCCCATCGTTGAATCCCGCGCCGTCCCAACCGGCTGGCAGGAGACGCGCATCACAATCCTCGCCGCCGTAGATACACGAGAACGTGATCGGCCCAGGCGCGGATTTCCAATTGTGGTCCGTGACCACCGTTGCCGCCGATCCGTCGGTGTATTCGATCCGCATCTGTGCAATCAGCTTTGGTTTCCCGAATGAGCCGACGAATTTCTGATACCGCCCCCGGTGCGAAGGCACGTTGTACATGCCGTTGCCCAGCATGGCGGCAACGACGTTTTCCCCCGTCCGCAGTTCAGCCGTCACGTCGTACGTGACGTAGAGACAGGTCTTGGAATAGTTCGTCCACCCCGGCTCCATGACGTTGTCCCCGACCTTCTCGCCGTTGAGGTGCAGCTCGAATTGGCCCAGCCCGCATACGCAGATAATCGCTCGCCGTACCGACCGATCGACAACGAACGACCGGCGGAAGACCGGCATCGCTCCAGCCGCCGGTTTGGTGCTGGCCGTGTCCAACGTAGCGATCCATTTCCCCGTCCAGTCGTCCGAGCTCATAAGCCCCATCGTCCAGGCTGACGGCTCGCTCCACGCCGTCGATCGTCCCCACTTGTCCCACACCCGGACCTTCCAGAAATATTGACCGCAAGACCGAAGCGGCGCGCCGGCGTACTGGACGCCCGCCGCTCCATTCGACAGAACCTTGCCGCTGTTCCAGCAGTCGCCCTGGCCGCCGGCCAAGGATTCCTTTGTTGTGGCAACCAGCACCTGATACGCCGTCGATTCTTGACCGCGCTCGGCTGAATGGAACATCCAACTCAATCTTGGGTGAGCCACGTCGACTCCGAGCGGGCCCAAGGACATCTCGCACTTCAGCGTGTCAACCATAAGGTTAAGGTCCGCGGCCATCGCGCGGGAAGTCGGCAAGACGCCCAGGCCAGCCACGCAGGCCCCCAGGGCGAGCAATAACGCATACTTGGTTTCAAGCATCATGGATTACAAGTCTACCACTGCGGTCGCGTCGATTGCCACGGCCGCCGTCCGGACGCAACCCCAAA
>JBEKXM010000368.1:0-5083 GCA_049512115.1 Tepidisphaeraceae bacterium
GGGATCGGCGCCGTCAACGTCATTTCCTTGAGCGTGGCCGGATGCACGAACGTAATCTCGTGCGCGTGCAGGGCCTGCCGGTCAAATCGAAAGCCCCCGGACTCGAAAACCCGGCCTCCGTACATGGTGTCGCCGACAATCGGGAACCCGATGGCGGACAAGTGCACGCGCAACTGATGCGTCCTGCCCGTCTTGGGCGTCAGGCGGAGATACGAGAACCGCGCCGGCGGCATCGGGAGATTCCGGTCGCTGGGGAAGGAGCTTGGCTTCAGCGCCGCACCCCGCGCCACCGCGCCGAAGATCCGCTGCACCTCATATTTCGTCACCGCCGGCTTCCCGCCGTTCTCGATCTTCCTCACCGCCTGCTTCTCGCGCACGTAACGGTCCTTGCCGATCGGCAGGTCGATCACGTCCGCCAGCAGTTCCGGCACCCCGTGCACGACCGCGATGTATCGCTTCTGAATCGTGCGTCTCTCGAACTGCCTCGCCAGCCGCCAATGCGCCTCGTCGCTCTTGGCCACCAGCATGATCCCCGTCGTGTTGCGGTCCAGCCGGTGCAGAATCCCCGGCCGCCATTCGCCGTTGATCGTGCTCCATTTCTGTCCGTAATACACCAGCCCGTTGACCAGCGTTCCCGTCCATCTTCCGCGCGCCGGATGCACCAGCAAATCCGCCTGCTTGTTCAGGGCCAGAAAATGCTCGTCCTCATAAATGACGTCGAGCGGGATCGGTTCGGGAACCAGGTCGTTGACGGGCTCCGGCGGCGCGACCATCTCCACCAGATCGTTGGCCTTGATCTTGTAGCTTGCCTTGGTGGGTTTGCCGTTGACCGTCACCAATTCGCCCTCGATGAGACGTTGGACTCCGTTGCGCGACAGCCATGGGACCCGGTCGACGAGAAACTGATCGATTCGCCGCACCTGCGTCTTGGTCGCGCGGAACTGGAAATGAGAGACGTCGGAATCGTCGTTGGGCGGGATGGAGAGGGTGTCGGCCACGGAGAACCAGATTATCCGCTGGCGGCGGTGCTGGCGAGATGGGCCGGGCTGGAAACCCGAAATCCGAAATCCGAATGACGAATCAAATCCGAAACCAGAATGACGAATGCCCCAATGACCTTCGTCATTCGGTCATTCGGGCTTGATTCGTCATTCGGATTTCGGATTTCGGATTTTATCAACGCCTGCTCGCCCGGCTCGCGGCTTCCTGCGTTGTCGCCGACAGATCGACTGTCGCCGGCAACTGGAGTTGTGGCAGAAGTTCCAGTCTTTGTTTTGCCAGGACTTTGAAAGGCTGCTCGGCGTCGCCGTCGATGACGGCCTGGTACTGCGCCCGGGCCGCATCCCATTGTGAAGGATCCCCGCCGGCGGCCCGGTCTTCCGCCACCGCGGCCAAACCGAAATGGGCAGCCGTCACGACCGGCCTCTGGCCGGCGTAGTCGTGAAGCGCCTGGCTGTAAGCGTCGGAGGCGTTGCTGAGCAACGTGTCCCGCGGTTCGGCCGGCCTCAGCGCCGGCTGCGTCGCCGCCCCGTTCAGTTCCGGAAAATTCGCCATCTCAAAATTCAAATCACCCTTGTCGAGCAGCGCCTGCGCTTTCATCGCCACTTCCCCGTCGGGCGTCTTTTGCAGGACGGTATCCACTTGTTGCAGGCCGTCCGAGAAATATCCCTCACGCTGCCTCATGAACGTTTGTGCGTCGCCTTCCGGATCGAAGCCCATCGTCCGGAGGCGTTGGAGATCATCCGCCGCGTTGCCCAGACTTGTCCGGGCAGCTTCCAGCCGTTGCTGTCCCGTGCGAATCCGGTACTGGATGAGCACGACCGCCAGCGCGATCAATACCAAGCCCAGCGAGACCTGCGACTGGTACTTCTTGATCGTTTCAGGAAGACCCTGAAGGGTCCAGATCAGAGAATTGGCTTTCAGCTCGCGCCGCCGCTGGGCTTTCATGGGATGCGGAAGTGTAATGGTGACTAAGGGGCAAAGCAAACCGCGGGAATGGTCATTAGTCATTAGTCATTGGTCATTTGCCACTTGTGCCCGGATCTTCTTCACAAATGACCAGTGACAAATGACAAATGACAAATGACATTTCGCCCAATTGCCGACATAAGACAAGCATGCCCGACCCTCTTATCCCCAACCCCTCGCCTCGTCTTGGCTTTGGGCTGCTGCTGGCACTCCTGGCCGTGGTCGCGGCTGGGAAGGTCGTGCTTGCCGATACCCTCGATCCCGATTGCTTCTGGCACCTTCGCGTGGCGGATGAAATCGCCCGTCAATCCTGGCCGCATCCGCTGATCGACGATCTTTCATTTGCGTCGATTCGCCGGCCCTGGACTCCGTATTCCTGGCTCGCCGAGTTGGGCATGAAATGGTTATGGGACGCCGGCGGCTTCCGGGCCGCCGTCGCCGTCCAGGCGGGCATGGAATCGGCGTTCATCCTCCTCCTCGGCCTTGCCGCGCTGGAGCTTTCCCGCCGCGTTCACGGCCAGGCCCGCTATCTCGCCTCCGCATTGGCCGCGGCCATGGGGGGGATTCTCTCCCTGGCCTATCTGAGCTTCCGTCCGGTCACCGCCGCGTTGACCCTCCTGGCGTTGGTCGGCTGGCTCCTGCTCCGCGACCGCCGCATGAGCCAGCGATCAAAAGCGGTCTGGCTGGTTCCGCCGATCACCGCGCTACTGACCAACCTCCACTTTTTCGCGCTTTTCGTCCCGCTCTGGACTGCCGCGCTTCTCATCGGCGACGCCGTCGATCGCCGCGCGACGTCCGCCTCGTCGTTCCCCCGGCTTCGCCGCGGCGCCGTCCTCCTGCTCCTCTCGCTGGCGGCCTGCTGCCTGACCCCGCTTCTTCGCGGCACTCTTCGCAGCGTACTGGATTATTCCACGCAGGATGTCATGGTCCGCTCCGGCACGATCGCCGAGTTCCGGCCGTTCTACTCTGGAATCATGGGCAACGTCTCCGCCGCGTTCGTCGCGGCGCTTTGGATATTCGTCGTCTGGCATCGCATCCGGCAACCGCGCATTCCCCTGGGTGAAGTGCTCTGGCTGGCGGGCAGCACGGCATTGCTTTTTCTCATGGGCAGATTGTCACCGGTTTTCGCCATCATCGCCGCTCCGGCGTTCGCCGCCGCCATCCCGCGGCTTTCCGACAGAATCCTTGCACGCCCCCCGATCGTCGCGGCGCTGGCGGTCGTCCTGGCCCTCTCGGCCTGGCCGGTCGCCCGCGCCTTTCCTCGGCCGCGCCAATCGCTTTCCCTCTGGCTCAACCGCCACGGTCCCGATGCTCCGAATTATCCTTGCCTGGCCGCGGATTTCGTCGACCGGAACATTCCCGGCCAAACTCATCATCTCATTTGCGAGTGGCCGTGGGGCGGGTTTCTGGAATGGCGGCTCGGGGACCGCTTCCAAACCCTGATGGATGGCCGGACCCAGCTTTTTGCCCCCGAATTCTGGCGCGTCGCCGCCCTAGGCTCGCCGGACCAGCGAAAAGAATTACTCGCCGCCACCCGCGCCGACGCCGCCGTCGTACGCGCCGGCCACGGCGCGCTGGGGCAAATCCTCACCGAGTTGAACTGGAAGACCGTTTATCGGGATGACTTCGCCGAGGTTTTGGTGCCCCCGGCAACGGAATTCGAATTCCGCAATTCGCGCCAGTCCATTTCGAATTCGCAATGACGGCAATGATAGCCCGTCGGATTTGAACTACTTGTTTTCCGCCGCCAGGCTCGCCGCATATCGCGCGAAATATTCCGGCACCGGATAGTGTTTCATCAGGAATTCCTTCAACTGCGCTCGCTCCGCGATGAGGAAATTCACCGGCTCATTCACCTTCCGCACGGAAAAATTCACGGCCCGCACCAGGTCCTGCGGGCTGGTGGCCATGTGAAGGTCGGCATCTTCCCGGTTCAGTGGAAGCAGATGGAATTGCCACGCCTGCCGGCGATTCAGCAGCCGCAGGCAATCGGTGTCGATCTTCTGCTCCTCCAGATCCACCACCCCGGTGGTGCGGACGTACTGCTCCACCCACGCATCCTCAACCGCCTTGGCGTCGATGCCAAACAGCCGCTCGGCCAAATCCCCGAATGGCCGATTCGACATCTTCTGCACCTTCAGAATATGCCCCACCTGTGCTTCGGTAAGCACGCCCTGCTCCACCAACAGTTGTCCGATTTGAATACCCGCCAAATCCGCCTCCTGCAAAAGCTCGGCAATGATGCGGTAGGGCTTCGCCCTCCGCGCGGTCGGGCTTCGCCCTCCGCCTTGCCGCTTACTCTTTATCGGCCAGCGGCAAGGGCGGCTCAAGCGGCAGCTTGATTTCAATGCCCGTTATTTGCGGCCGTTCCAGAGCCGCAAAACCTGCTCGACGAGCGGCTCGAGCGGCTGTCGGCCGTCCAGCCAGTGCACCGGATTAAACCTCCGAAACCATTTCATCTGCCGCCGGGCCAGTTGTCGCGTGGCGATCTTGATCCGCTCCACCGCTTCATCCAGTTCAATCCGCCCCTTCACGTACTCGATCAACTCCGCGTATCCGGTCGCCTCCGCGGCGGTCCGGGACAACACCGGATATTTTCTCAGCAGCGATCGCACTTCCTCCCCCCATCCGCCGGCTACCATCTCCTTCACCCGCGAATTGATTCGCCGGTTGATCTCTTCGCGGTCCCACGACAATCCGACCCATACCGCCGGATGTCTCGCCGGCTGATCGGCTTCCCATTGGCTTTGAAGCGTTGAGATGGGCTTGCCGGTCAATTCGTAAACCTCCAGAGCCCGGATGAGACGTTTAAGATCGCCGACGTGAATCCGCTCGGCCGCCGCTGCGTCCACCCGCTTCAGGCGCTCGTGCAGTTCCGGCCCGGAAAGCGAACGCAACCGCGCTCGAACCGCTTCGTCCGCCGACGGTCCGGCGAACAGCCCGGCGAACAACGCCTTGAAATAGAGCGGCGTCCCGCCCGTGGCGACGAGCGGGCATTTCGACTCCGCGATCACCGCATCCGCTTGCTCTACGAACCGAGCCACGCTGAACAACTCGTCCGGCCGGGCAACGTCGATCAAATGGTGCGTGATCTCCAGCCTCTGCTGTGCCGTCG
>JBEKXM010000369.1:0-5059 GCA_049512115.1 Tepidisphaeraceae bacterium
CAGATGATCGCTTCGTCCTCGCTGCCGGGACTGAACGATGCCGGAAACACCGGCGGTATCCGCGCCTTCCCCGTCAGCAGCGGTACCACAAACCGATTGCGTCCCTGTGCCTCGTCAAGCCGCCTTCTCACGTCAGGCGAGTCGCCGTTTCGACGGTATTCCAGGAGCGCTCGCGTGAACGCCCACTCGGCGGTGAAATCGTCCTTATACGGCGACCGATTGAGCAGCGCATCCAATAGGTCCAGTTTATTCGTATTCAGCAAGCATTGGGCCAAATGATACCGGTTCCCCTGGTTGTCATTGGGATTGAGCCGAAGCAATTCGTTGAAGTGGTTGGCGGCCTGGTCGAATTCACCGAGTTCCATCAAGGTCAGGGCAAGTTGCTGCCGGGCCCGCATGTAGGGTCGCGTCTCGACGATGCCCCAGAAATGGCCGGCCCCCTTCTCAAACCGTTCGCGGCCCAACTGCCGCTCTCCCGCTTGGACAGCACGCTGATATAGAGGCAAGGCGGAGTCGGGATCGCCGGCGCGCTCGGCCAGCAACACCAGCGCGTCGCAGCAATCCGGGTCAATCGCCAGCGCCTGCCGCGCCAATTGCACCTGTCGCCGGCCGCGAGATTCGTAAGCTTGATAGCATAGCGCCTGCGCCCGATCGGCGTCGGTCGTTGGCGTGAAAGTTTGTGGTTTGCCTTGGATGGACTGCGCGAATTGTTTCAACTCGGCTTGCGTCAGCGCCGGGCGATCGGCGAGTTGTTGGCCAATGGCTCGTAACATCGGCTCCATGCCAATTCGCCCGGCATACAAAGCATTTGCCGGATCGACGCCGCTCTTTCCGGACATCTGCTCCAGCAGCAACGGCACCGAAAACTTGTAGTTCATCGCCCCGCCGAATGTTTCAACCTGCCTTTCCCATCGGCCCTGATCCAATTCCTCCTCGGTCGTGTTGGCCAAGCAGCGCAGCAGCCCTTCTGCCCAGACGAGTTGCTCGGGCTTCGGTTGGGTGTAACCCTTGGATTTGGTTATGCGCACAAAGCTCGGATAGCCATTTGGTCCGGCGACGGCCAGGCCATGCCTTTCCCACGCTTCTCCATCGTCGTAGGGAAGGTGGTCTATGTCCCCGAAAAGGAGGCTCCAAATGCCGCCTCGCGGCAGGCCCTGGCCCGCGCGAAGATCCTCGTGCGCCTGGCGGGAGGAAACAAAGCCCAGGCCAAACGTGCTGCCGCCGGCGCCCAGAACTTGCGTGAATTGTGTTCCCGCCGGACCCGGCGGCGATTCAATCGCGATCAGATCGTCGTCGATCAGATGCCGCCACGGCTTGGCGTCGTAAAACGCCTTGGCCGCGTCGGCGAAGGCCATCAGATGGTCCAGCGTCATGCCAGGCTCATCGAGCAAACCCGGCTCGGCCTTGCCGCTGATTCGCTTGAAGTCCATCATGCCCGCCACAGCCTCGTCGAGCATCGGCAGCGATTCGCGCACCACCACCGCAATGCCGGCGCGTTCGAGGGCCCGCCTGAGTTCGCTGGCCAATTGGGGATCGCGCAACTGAATCTGCCTCGGTGCGCCGCCGATCCGATGGATCACGCCATCCAGCGAATCCATCACCAGCGGCACGTAGTTTTCCAGCGGCTCGGTCAATTCGAAGTGCAGGATCATTCCCGTTCGCTGGTCCGCCCACAAGCACATTCGCGGGCGATAACTCTGCTCCTTCGAGGGCCCGACGCCCATGCGCATTCGCACCACACCCATTTCCAGCACGCAGTCCAGAACCGGCGGGTTTTCAAGGTTGTCTTTCATGGCCCGGCATGATATCCGATGTGATGGCTGGACGTAAAAATACCGCTTTGACCCGACAACGCGATTGATCGCCTTCCCCTTCCCTTGTCAGGCCTTTGCATTTCGCAGTCTCGCCAGTTCGCCGCTCATCGAGGAAAGCTGCGGGCTCATGTCGTCGCGCGGAACACTGACGTCTATGACGCACACCTCGTTGCTCCCCATCGCCCGGCGGATTGCGCCGTCCAACTCACCCTTTGTGCGGGCGACGGACGCCGAGCCGCCGCCGATCAAATCGCAGATCCGCCCGTAATCCCATTGCGTGATAACATTGAACCGGCCATCGCGGATTCGGCGCATGGTGCCGTAACCATCGTTGTTCAGCACCAGAATGATTGGGCGCAGACCCAGACGCACCGCGGTTGAAAGCTCGTTGCCGGTCATCTGAAATGCGCCGTCGCCGACGAGCACAAACGGCCGTAGCGATGGATTTGCCATGCTCACGCCGATCGATGCCGGAACGGCGAATCCCATCGAAAGGTAATATGCCGGCGCGATGAACTCCGCCCTTCGGCTGGTACGGATGCCGAGGGCCCCGAACAAACCGTCGCCCACGTCCGACACCACGCAGCAATTCTCGTCCAGATTCAGCGAGACGATCCGGATGATCTGCTTCATGTTCAACTCGTCGGTCACCTCCGACTTTGTCAGCGGCTTGGGATCGACGTGAGGATTGGGATGCGAAAACTTCTTGCGTTTGATGGAGGCCGACGAAAGCGCTCTCAGAAAATCCACGAACTGCACATTTTCGTATCGGTGATATCGGACGCCGATGGTTTCCGTCGTTGCCAGAACGGTTCGGTTGCGATCCAGCTTTGCGGTGTAGATGCCCATGCTCATGTCGGTGATGAACGTGCCGAGCATCAGGACGCAATCGGAGGATTCGACGTATTGCCGCACGGCCGCGTCGCTGCTCATGGCGCCGCCGTACACGCCCAGATAATGCGGATGATTCTCCGCCACCGCGCTCTTGCTGAGCAGGTCGCTGGCGATTGGGATATTGGCGCGCTCGGCCAGTTTTAGCGCCAAGTGGGTCACTCCGAACCGGTGCAACTCCACCCCGGCCAACAGCACGGGCTATCTGGCCTTGGCGATCATCTCTAGCGTCTCGCCGAGGGCTGCCTTCAGCGATGGCCCGTCCGAGCGAGGAGTCTGAATCGGCTCCATGGCTGGAATATTGATCGTCCGATCCACCATGTCGTGCGGAACCTCGATGTACACCGGCCGCTTATGCCGCAGGCATGCCTGCACGCAGCGGACGATTTCCTCGGCCGCGCGCTGCTCGTCCAGCAATACCGTGGAGGCGACGGTCACTTCGTCATAAACCCGCCGCTGCGTATCGAACGTCTTCACTTTGTGATGCAGCAGAGGGTCTTTTTCGCGGTCCTTTCGGCCCGGCGCGCCGCTGACGACCACCACCGGCGATTTCTCCGCGTAAGCGCCGGCGATCGCATTCACGACGTTCAGGCCGCCCACGCAATACGTGACACAGACGAGCCCAATGCCGTTGATCCGGCTGTACGCATCCGCGGCGAACCCGGCGCCCGGTTCGTGGCACATCGTGATCGACTGAATTTTCGAACGCTCGAGCCACGCGAACGTCGGTAACGCGAAGTCGCCCGGCACGCCGAAGCTGTGACGCACCCCGTTGCGGTGAAGATAGTCGAACAGAAATTGGCCGAGTGGCATATTTCGAGGAAAGGGACGCCGGGCCGCAGCTTTTCGGGCCATGTGCACGCTCCTTTGCCAATTGTAAGGCGGAATCGCCGCCACGTCTTGGCCGATGCTGCACTGTTAACAGAGGCGGCGCACCAATTCGAAATTGCAGTGCCTGGTTTCGATCTCACCGCTGGAGTTTCGCTTGATGGCTCCATCAGGGATAAACGAGAGCAGGACGTGATCGAAATCCGGAGAAAGGTCTTCGTAGCCGGCCCCGCGGAGCATCGAATGGTGCCGTTTAACGAGCTGTTCCAACTCCGTCGAAGTCAAAAGCCCCATGGAGCAGGCTTGCCCAGCGCCGATCGGGCTCCAGTCGATCGGGCTATTGGGCGCATCCCGATCCTCCGAACCGCGCCAGTATCCCCATATCGTCACGTAATCCGAGCCTTCGTGGAGTGCGGGCCGTCCATCGGGCGCCAGGATGTCGCGGAACTGCCGGAACCGTCGCCCGTCCGCCATCTTGCCGACTTCCGACGATGCGCCCGTGACGTAAATCGCCCTGGGGTAAGCGGTGGGGATTCCATTTCGGCTCATTTCCAGGGCGAGGTCGAACTTCTCAAAGGGACTGTTGTATCCATGCTCGATCATGGTCTCTTGAATTTTGGGCGCCATGTCGCATAAAGGCACGTCGCCGACACGCGACACTTTCCAGACCAGATGGACTCCGTCCTTGGTCCTGGAATACCAGGTACGGCCCGAAGCCGAGAGAGAGATCTTCTTGCTTCGCCAGCGTTCGGGCAGGAAGTAATCGAATAGCCGCGGATCCTTGCCAACAACCCAAAGAGTTCCACCGGTGCTGGCGGCCTCGCCATAGACGAAATCGACGCCGAATATTCTTGTCGGCACCAGAGGGGAAAGGGTGGGCGGATCGCCCTGGGGCTCAAAGCGGTCGCGCTGCAACAAGAGGTAACGGTTGCGTGAGGCGCTCTTGACCTCAAGTTCGTGCGCCGGGCTGCGCGCCAGCAACTCGTAATCCACGATCGCACAGGCAACTTGGCCGTCTTTTCTCTGCGCCAGTCGCCCCTGATGAATCCGAACGATCGCGTGGGCCGGCTTATGGTCGATTACCGTGAACCCTTTATCATTGAGTTCCCGAAGGACGCGCGATGTCAGCGTTTTGAGGGGATCCTTGGGGATCAGACCATCGAACAGACGCCTTTGCTGGGCTTCGACCGCGTCGATTCCGTCGATCCAGCCGTACAGCATGATGTACGACCGCAGAATGTCGATCTCGACGCCGGCATGCTGTATGCCCTTGCTGACGATCTTTTCTCGCGATCGCCCCGTTTGCCAGAGCTGCAACCGTTCGGGCGGAATGTAAATGGCCAGCGGCCGTTGCGTGAGCATGGGGAACCCGACCGGTCCGATGCGGCTTGCCCGCAGTTCCTCCAGCAGGGAGAATTCCTCAAACGGCGTGTTGAAATCCGCATTGATGGCACTGTTGAGCGCCATGGTGTCCAGCGGAACGTCCTGACCGACGCGGGACCACTTCACCACGAGTTGGATGCTGG
>JBEKXM010000370.1:0-4995 GCA_049512115.1 Tepidisphaeraceae bacterium
CTTTCCAGGAATTTGGTGTTGGTGACGAAAATGTCGTCACCGACAAGCTGAATCTTCTTCCCCAGCCGGTCGGTCAGCTTCTTCCACCCCTCCCAATCATTCTCCGCAAGACCGTCTTCCAAAGACCGGATCGGATACTTTTCGATCCACTTCGCCCAGTAGTCCGTCATTTCGTCGTTGGACAAAATCTTATCCGGGTTGCTCTTGAAGAGTTTGTACCCCTTCTTCTGCGCGTCCCAAAGCTCGCTGGCCGCGGGATCGAGCGCGACAAACACCTGCTTGCCGAATTCATACCCCGCCGCCGAAACGGCCTCGCCGATCACCTTCAGCGCATCCTCATTGTCCTTCAGATTGGGCGCGAATCCGCCTTCGTCCCCGACCGCCGTTGAAAGCTTGCTCTTCTGCAACACCTTCTTCAGCGCGTGATAGATTTCAACCCCCGCCCGCATCGAATCGGAAAAGGTGCCGAATCCCCACGGCTGAATCATGAACTCCTGGAAATCCACGTTGTTGTCCGCGTGCTTGCCGCCGTTGAGAATGTTCATCATCGGGCACGGCAGCGTCTTGGCGCCGGGACCGCCCAGATAGCGATAAAGCGGAAGCTGGCTGAACTCGGCCCCGGCCTTGGCCACGGCCAGCGACACCCCCAGCATCGCGTTGGCGCCCAGCTTGGATTTGTTCGCCGTGCCGTCCAGGTCGATCATCAGCCGATCGATCGCCTCCTGGTCGCGCGGGTCCAATCCGATCAACTCCGGCGCGATCTTCGCGTTGACGTTTTCGACCGCTTTCAGAACCCCCTTGCCAAGATAAACCTTTTTGTTGTCGTCGCGCAGCTCGACGGCCTCGTTCTCGCCCGTGCTGGCCCCGCTGGGGATCGCCGCCCGCCCGAGCGTGCCATCCTCCAGGACCACGTCCACTTCAATGGTCGGATTTCCCCGCGAATCCAGAATCTGTCGGCCGTGAATGTACTCTATGCAACAACTCATGGTTGATGTCCGAAGCGCAGACCTCGGCCCTTTCATTGGTTATCGGACGAATCTGCTTGAAAACTTCAAAGGTGGATTGCCACGAAATCTCCCACCTTTCCAAATCGCAGTTTACGCGCTCGGCCGACGCTGTCAAAGAGCCAGAAAAACGCATTGAACGTCGGGTGGCGCCGATAGCCATGGATAAGAGTTGAATCCATCCCCATTAATCCGCGTCCCGCGATTATGTCCCGATGTTTCGTGAGTATAATTCCAGGTCCGTGATGAAAAGGATTAATCCCGACAAGATGAACGAGGCGCAGTTGGACCGGCTTGGGGCCCAAGCGGAGAAAGTGAATTACGCCAACACTCGCCCGTTGACGGCCGCAGCCCGTCGCGTTTTGGCCAAAGCGGCCAACAAGGGCGGACGCCCACGCATCGGGGCCGGGGCGCAGAGAATCAATATCACCGTCGAACGCACCTTGCTCAGGACGATCGACGCCTACGCTCGCAAGCACGGCCTGACCCGCGCCGCCGTGGTGGCCGAAGGGCTGCGGAGGCTCATCGCCGCGTAGCCACGCAAGCCCGCAATCCGTCGTACGCCAGCCGAACCTCCGCCGGCAGCGCCGCGTTGGTCGCTTCGTGGCCCAGCGCATGAGCAATATGCGTGAAAAAAGTCTGCCGCGCGCCGATTCGTCCCGCGGCGGCGATCGCCTCCTCGACGGAGAAATGCGTCGCGTGCGGCTTGTACTGCAAGGCGTCCAGCACCAGCACGTCCAAATCCTTCAGCAACTCGAACGACGATTCCGGAATTCGATTGACGTCCGTGCAATACGCCAGATTGTCGATGCGAAAACCCAGCACCGGCATGTCGCCGTGAAAGAGCGGGATTGGTGTCCACGTCCTTCCGGCGATTTCAAACGGCCCGTTAATCGTCCGGTGAATCAGATGCGGCCGAAACACTTTCATCTCCGGCTCCGGCTCGCGGAACGCATAGCCGAAACTTCGCGTCAGCACGGTGTACGTGGCGTCGTCAGCCCACACGTCCAATGGGCCTTTTTTCAATGCGTTGAATCGCCGGACATCATCCAGCCCCATGATGTGGTCGGCGTGGGCGTGCGTGAACACGACCGCGTCGATCATGTCGATCCCGTTGGCGACGCATTGCAGGCGCAATTCCGGCGTCGCATCGATGAGGATGCGGGCATCGCCATAAGAAACCACGGCCGATGGACGCGATCGCTTGTCATGCGGATCGGTACTGGAACAGACCGGGCAATGGCACCCGATCATCGGAATCCCCGCCGACGTGCCCGTGCCCAGAAAAAGGATTTCGATCCCGTCCATTGCCCTGCGTTATATGCGGTCAACCGCCCCCTTGCCAACGCCAGGAGCGCGGCCGCGCCGTCGGGGCGCGCGTGACACCTTCCTCAGAGAATCTTCCCCCTCCCCATGTACTTAGGGGTAGGGTTGGGGTGGGGTGGGCTTCCCCACGAACGGTGGGCGCGCCGAACGGACAAGATCATAAATGTCCGAAGGAGAAGCCCATCATGGCAAGACGAAGGTTCACGCGGGAGTTCAAGCTCTCTGCCGTTCAATAAGTCAATCAACAGGGATACAGCATCGCCGAGGCGGACAAGAACCTGGGCGTTGATGCTAATTCGGTTCGGTATTGGGTGGATAAGCTCTCTGGCCAGGATGGCGAAGGAGCCTCCGATGCCGGAGGTTTGCGGGCCGAGCACTTTCCGAAACAGACAAAGGATTCGCCTGGATGAGGGAGATCAGTTTGCCACGCGCTGCTCGAGCCAACCTACACAGAAAATGCATGAGCGAGCGCAGCGAGTCGAATGGAGCTGGCGGGATGCTAATAGAACTCGCAACAGCTTTTTTGCGAAATTGTAGCCGATTGTCCGCCAAAATGGCAGCGATATTCGCTTCCTCTATGCATAGATGTTATTGGTTAGCACCACGTCACGACGGCGGTACTCAGACGGCGCTAAGGATGTTCCTTGGCTAATGTGGTCTGCCGGAGCACGAATCGTTCCGCTGTTTTCGGGAGGCGCGAGGATCGTCGGCGCCTGGCTAACAATCCGAGGCCGCATGATGTCACTAGCGTCGCCAACCCCGGTTCAGGGACAAGCGTATAGGCGACAACCTGTCCGTCAGCCGTCGCGATGTACAGCGAACCATCGCTAAGAGCAAGCTGTCCGGCATAAGGAGCGCTCCAATCCGCCTGATGCGTTGAAATATCCACCGCGTAGGTATCGTTGCTGCCGGAAACGAACAATTCATTGTCCGTGGCGACGATCGGACCCGACAGGGCGCTTCCGGCGTTCCAGTTCCAGAGAACGTCACCGGAACCTTCGTCGATTGCCGTGAGAAGGCCGTTATCGATCGCATAGATCACGTTGTTCGCCAGTGTCGACTGACCGGAAAAGCCGTCAGTATCAGTCCATGCGATGTGGGGAGTATGTGTACCATCGGACTGGATATTCCATGAGATCAGCCTGCCACCGATGGTGCCCGTAGGATAAAGCGGTCCCCCGTTTATGATCGTGATTGCATCGTTGTTTGTGCCCAAGACTGGCGACGAATTCATACTGTACGAACCGAAAGGATAGTTTGGTACTTCGAGCCCAAAGACCTGGGCTCCAGTGACCCGATTGATTGCCGAGAACTCAGGACCAGTTTGTGAATAGCAGTAAGTAGCGTTTACCGCAGGAGTCCACGCATCATACTGCGGCAAATTCGCAAACCAGTTCTGGGTACCGGACGAGGAATTTATCGAGTACATGCCACCATACGTCCCACCATCCATATACAATTGGCCGTTGTAGGGTGTCGGTGAAAGGTATGTTTCCCATTGAGATGAGAGATTAGTGAAGAATGCCTGCTGGCCATTAGTTGCGTTCAACGCATAAAGCCGGGTGAAATCCTGCTTGTAGCCATAATCGTAATTGTCGCTCGTTTGTACGAAGACCGTGCCATTCGAGTATGCCGGGGCATTGACTGAAAATACAAAGCCGAACGAAGGAGCGGCGGGAAATCCCGCCTGCCAACTCAATAGGCCACGTTGTTGGTTGATCGCAAACAGGGTATTGACGCCACCCGGAGTGCCTAGTTGCCCGCTCACGGCATAGACGTTTCCGTCTCCTACCGCCATTCCCTGAAGATTCTGCGCGGGAAGGTTCTGGTCCCACTGGAGGCTAAAGTTCGACGGTTGAAAGCTTCCTGGAACGTAACCGGTGTGACTCGCATTTCCCTGGTAAGTGTCCCACTCCCCCCTAACGTGGTTTGGGCACAATGCACAAAAGACGATTACAATCGCAAAGCTTCGCTTCAGCATGATTCCTCCCTCGAATACGCGGCTAGCCCTCTAATTGCGGACGGTTTTCAGCCACGCGGCTCTTGAGAAGCGCTCCCAGAGGCCATCCCGAGCGGGACAGGATCCGCCGATGGAAGCAAATCCAGCTATGTATATTAACCCAGATGGAAGTAGAATGCACCGATTTCAACGCTGATTCTGACGCGATTGCGGCATTAATTTTCGCAAATATGAAAACATTCGTGAGCAGCGCCTGCAGTTATGCCGCCAAAGCTCCTTTTGGTCCAGCCACGGGCGCGTCGCAAGGGTGTAGGATGTTGGGGGTGGCGTACGGGGGAAGAATATCGAAGGCCATGAGTTCGGCCGGGCGCAACCACTTCTGCCACAGGGCGGACTGCATCTCTTGCTGCTGCCGCGTCCACTGAGAGAATACGAGAGACGAATACAGAGCTCAAACGCCCATCCGTCAATTACGCAAGGAGATTTGGTGCGAACGTTCTTCGGAATTTAAGGTCATGTGTTTGCAAGGGATAGGCAATTGCATTGCCTATTCAAATCCCGCCCCTTCGGCCTTGTAAGTTATTCAATTGCAAGTAGTTACAAATTGGAACCGGCGGGAATTGAAACCCAGAAACCCAGGTTGCCACTGGGCAATGATCACAAATCACTTGGGCGCGTTCCAATCAACTCGGCAAACTTTTGGCG
>JBEKXM010000371.1:0-4994 GCA_049512115.1 Tepidisphaeraceae bacterium
ACTGTCGCCACGGCAGATAACAAGCCGGTGGCGATCGCCGCGGCGGCGCCGGTGGGGAACGTCATTCCGATCCTCATGCCCAAGGCCGGACAATCGATGGAGGAAGGAACCCTGGTCAAATGGCACGTTGCGCCGGGCGCGAACATTAAAAAGGGCGACGTGATCTTCGAAATCGAAACCGACAAGGCCAACATGGAAGTGGAGGCGACCGACGCCGGCCGGTTGTCTCGCATCGTATTGCCCGAAGGCAAAACGCTGGCGGTGTTGCAACCAGTGGCTTACCTGGCGGATAACGACGCGGACGTGGATGGGTTCATCGTCTCGCAAGGCGGGGCACCCCCACCCCAGCCCTGGCCCGGAGTACCAGGGGAGGGGGAAACACATGGAGGGTATCATGCGCCCTCCACCGTGGTCGAAGGCGGGCGGGCGAAATCCTCGCCGGCGGCGCGCAAGATCGCGGCCCAACGGGGAATCGACCTGACCGCCCTGTCGGCGGGCAGCGGACCGGGGGGACGAATCATCTCCACGGACGTTCCGCTCCAGGCTCCACCCAGGAAAGCTGCCCCCGCAGTCGGCGGTGCCGCCGGCGCCACGCGAAAACGCATGAGCCAGATGCGCAAGGCCATCGCCAAGAATCTTCTGCTTTCCAAGCAAACGATCCCGCATTTTTACGTCCGGCTCACGATCGACGCCGATCTGCTCTTCGCCTTCTATCAAGCCGAGAAAACCAGGTATCCGGTGAGCCTGAACGACGTGGTGGTCATGGCGTGCGCCAGGACGGTCATGGAATTCCCGGCGTTCCGCAGCCGGTTGGAGAATGAGGAAATCGTCGAAATGCCCAGCGCCAACATCGGCGTGGCGGTGGCGATGGATGAGGGCCTGATCGTGCCGGTGGTCATGGGGGCGGAGCGATTGAATCTGCAGCAGATCGCGGTGGAAGTGAAGCGGATAGCCGTCTTGGCCAAGAGCGGGAAGATCGAAGGGATGGGATCGGGCGTGTTCACGATCACCAACATGGGGATGTTCGGGGTTGAGGAGTTCGGCGCGATCATCAATCCGCCGGAAGCGGCGATCCTGGCGGTCGGGACGGCGCGCGAGGCGGTGGTGGTGAAGGACGGCGCGATGCGGGCCGGGCGGGTGATGACGATGACGCTCAGCGCGGATCATCGCGTGATCGACGGCGCGATGGCGGCGAAGTTTTTGGCCCGATTGAAGATCATTTTGGAATCGCCGTCGCAACTGGTGTAAATGGGAAGAATAGCAGCATGAGCAAGCACTTTGACATGGTCGTGATCGGGAGCGGGCCGGGCGGATACGTCGCGGCGCTCAAGGCCGGGCAAATGGGGGCCAACGTCGCCATCGTGGAGAAGGAACATCTGGGGGGAACGTGCCTCAACTACGGGTGCATCCCGTCCAAGGCGTTGTTGGCGTCGGCGGAGCTGCTGCATCACGTGCGGCACGCGGCCGACCTGGGAATCGAAGTGGCCGGGCAGGTGTCGGCGAATTGGACCAATATCCAGACGAGGAAGGATAAGATCGTTCAGACGCTGCGCGGGGGGATCAAGGCGCTGCTGGGGGCGAGGAAGGTGACGATTTATTCCGGGCGGGCGACGCTGGCGGGGGCCGGGAACGTCGTTGTCGAAAGCAATGGGAAGAGCGAATCGTTCACTGCTTCGAAGACGATTTTGGCGGTGGGGTCGGTTCCCTCGCGGATGCCGGGATGGCCGAGCGACCCGAACATCGTCTGCACCAGCGATGAGGCGCTGCATTGGAAGACGCTGCCGAAGAAGCTATTGATCGTCGGCGGCGGGGCGATCGGATGTGAATTTGCGTGCATGATGCAGCCGCTGGGCGTGGAAGTGGTCATCGTCGAAATGCTGCCGCGACTGCTGCCGAATATGGATGGGCAGCTGGCCGATCTGCTCACGAAGATTTTCGCCAGGCGCGGGATCAAATCGTTCGTCGGGGCCAAGATCGAAAACCTCTCCATTAATGGAACGGCGGCCAGGGCGACGCTGAGCGACGGGACGGCGCTGGAGGCGGACCGCGTGCTGGTGGCGACGGGCCGGCGGCCGAACACGGCCCAGATCGGGCTGGCGAGCGTGAATTTGAGCGTCGATCGCGGATTCGTTCGCGTGAACGACCGCATGGAGACGGCGGTGAAGGATTATTACTGCATCGGCGATGCCAACGGGCGATGCCAGTTGGCGCATGCGGCGTCCGCGCAGGGCGTGGTGGCGGTGGAAAACGCGCTGGGGCATGGGCGTGCCCAGGATTCACCGGTTCCCAATTGCGTTTACACGTTTCCGGAAATCGCCAGCGTCGGCATGACGGCCGAGGAAGCGCGGGCGAAGGGGTTGGCCATCTCGATCGGATTCTTCCCCCTGTCGTATCTGGGCAAGGCGATGGCGGTGGCCGACAATGAAGGATTCGTCAAAGTCATCCGCGACCGCGAAAGCGGGCAGTTCCTGGGGGCGCACATGATCGGGCACAACGTGACGGAATGCATCGCCGCGGCGACGGCGCTGCTGCATCAGAAGGCGTCGATGGCGGACGTGGCCGAGACGATCTTCGCGCATCCGACGATCTCTGAATCATTGAAAGAGGCGGCGGAGGATTCGCTGTCGATTGGGTTGCACCTGCCGCCCAGGAAAGTGATGCGCGTGGCAGGGGGAGCGGCGTGAACATGCGCGTTGAAGAAGTCCTGGCCAAACTAAAGCAACTGGGAGCCGCGGAAGTTCCCCCTCCCCCTGTACCCAGGGGGAGGGTTGGGGTGGGGGTCGAATCCCGATTGGCCCACGAAACCCCCACCCTGACCCTCCCCCTGGGTACAGGGGGAGGGGAAGAGGAGGGCTTGCAGAATGTGTCAGGTGCCCCCGCGGAAGCGGAATCGCCCCTTCCGGAAAAAGTGAACGCGCATATCCATCTGCCGCCGAATTTCTCGGCGTTTGCGACGGTCGGCCAGGCGGTCGATCTGGCCGACGAGCAGGGCGTGAGCGTGCTGGGGGCGAGCAACTATTACGATTACGACGTTTACGGCGAGTTCGGAAAACTGGCGCTGGCTCGGGGGATTTATCCCCTGTTCGGGCTGGAGATCATAGCGATGTCCCAGCCGCTTCGAGCGGCCGGGGTGAAAGTCAACGACCCGGGAAATCCGGGGAAAATCTACGTCTGCGGCAAGGGGATCACGCGGTTTGCGCCGATGAACGCCGAGGCAAGCCGCCTGCTGGGGGTCATCCGCAAGGACGATTCGGCGCGGATGAAGCAAATGACGGCCAGGCTGGCCGAGGCGTTTGAGCGTCACGGCGTCCAGACGGGATTGGACGGCGAGGCGGTTATCGACCGGGTCGTCAAGCGGCATGGGTCGCCGCGAGGACAGGTGTATTTGCAGGAACGGCACGTCTGCCAGGCGTTTCAGGAGCGATTGTTTGAACTTGTGCCGGCCGAGGGGCGCATCGCCAAATTGACGGCGATTTTCGGCGCGGCGCCGAAGGCGGGGGCCGATGATGCGGTGAAAATTCAGAACGAGATTCGCTCGCATCTGATGAAGACGGGGAAGCCGGCGTTCGTGGAGGAATCATTTTTGTCAATGGAAGAGGCGTACGAACTGATCGTGCAGCTCGGCGGGATTCCGTGTTATCCGGTATTGGCCGATGGGCAGAATCCGATCAGCGAGTATGAATCGCCGGTGGAGAAACTGATCGAGAATCTGAGATCGGCCAGGATTTGGATGGCGGAGTTTATACCGGTGCGCAATTCGGTGGAAACAATTCTGAAATACGTGCCGGCCATGCGCCGGGCCGGGTTCGCCGTGACCGCCGGGACGGAGCATAACACGCTGGATTTGATCGGGATGGAGCCGACGTGTTTGAACGGGGAGGCCGTGCCCGACCAGATCATGGCGATCTTCCGAGAGGGAGCGTGCGTGGTTGCGGCGCATCAGCAGTTGAATTTGAACGGACGGGTCGGGTTCACCGACGATCGCGGGCGGTTGAATCCCGAGTATGGGAATCAGGACGAAGGAATTCGAAGGTTGGCCAAGATTGGCGCTGCCGCGGTGGCACGCAACGCCGCAAACGCCGGCGCGTGGGTTTGAGCCGAAAGTGGTATTATGTCCAGCAAATCATCATCAATCTCGTTTCAGCCCGGCGACATTGAGTCGCTGGTCGCCATTTCACGCCGGTACGGCGCCGATCCGGAATTCTGCCTGGCGGGCGGCGGGAATACGTCGCTCAAGTCCGGCGACCGGCTGCTGGTGAAGGCCAGCGGGTTCGCGCTGGCGACGATCGCAATCGACGGATTTGTCGATATGGATCGGCGGGCGCTGGCGGATCTGCTGGCCAGTGAATTGCCCGCCGAGCCGAACGCGCGCGAGGAGGCGTTCAAGCAGGCGGTGCTGGCGGCGCGGACGCAGCCGGAAAGGGGACAGCGCCCGTCGGTCGAATGCGTGCTGCATAGCCTGCTTCCGCGCCCGCTGGTGGCGCACAGCCATTCGACCTTCGTGAACATGATCACCTGTGCCGAAGGCGGCGAGGCGATCGCCCGGAAAGTCTTTGGCGACGACGTGCTGTGGGTTCCATACGTCGATCCGGGGTACATACTGGCCAGGACGCTGGATCAATTGCTGAAGCAGTATGCCCAAAGGACCGGGCGCGACTGCCCCGACGCGGTCTTCATGCAGAATCACGGGTTGATCGTCTGCGGCAATAGTGCGGCCCAGATCGAGCGTACGACGGATCAGATCATCGGCAAAATTCAGCGGCATCTGGCGGCGACCGCGGAGGCTTCGCCTTCCGCAGCGGAGGCTTCGCCTTCCGCGCCGGCCGCCGAGCCGTTCGGGCCGGTCACGAAACTAGACCCGGCGGCGGCGCGAAACCTGGTGATGAAGATCGCGCCGGCGCTGCGAGGGCTTCTGGCCGGTTCTGATGCGCTGAAAGTCATAATGTTCCGGGATTCAAGCGAGGTGCTCGATCTGGTTGGATCGGCTCAGGGCA
>JBEKXM010000372.1:0-4956 GCA_049512115.1 Tepidisphaeraceae bacterium
CCCAAACTAAAACTCGACGAGCTGATGGAGTTGCCGAATTGATCGGTGGCGGTGGCCGAGAACTGCTGGGCGAAGCCGACGGGGAGGACCGGCGAGGTCGCCGGCGAGACGACAATATTGGTGGCGGTCTGCTGAACGGTGACGCTCACGCTGGTGGTGGTGAACAGGCCGATGGAATCGGTGATGGTAGCGGTGAAATTGTAGGTGCCGGACTGCGTGAAATTGGCGGTGATATTTTTCGCGGCGTTGGCGCCGTTGGTGGCGCCGGTGTAGGTGACGCCGGTTGGACCGGTGTAGGACCAGGTGTAGGTGAGTCCGGAGCCGGAGCCGTTTTCGGAGCCGAGAGCGCTCAAGGCGGTGGAAGTTGCAGTGACCGTGGTTGGATTGGCGGCGGCGGGGTTTTGAACTGTAAGTCCACCGGCCACGGTCACGTTGGTGAAGGTGGCATCGGTCAGTTGGGGGTTGTAGGAGGCGGTGGCCATGAGGCCGGCGTTGGCGGCTGCCGGCATGGCGGTGATCGCGATGGTGGAGCCGATCTGGGTCCAGGCGGTTCCGTTGGAACTGTAGAATCCGGAGAAGCTGCTGCCGTCACGGACAATTTCGACGTATTCAGAGCCGACGGGGATGCCGGTGACGGTTTGCGAGGTGACGCCGCCGCCGGTTGTTGTACGGTATTCCAGGACGAGGCTGCCGGCGGAAGTTTGGACAACCGCGAAGAATGGGTCGTTGGGATTGGTGCTGGCGCGATACATGACGCCGGCCTGGGGCGTGCCGCCGCCGTTGTCGGCGTTGGTAATCGAATGAATCTGAGCGGAAATCTCGCTGCTGCCTGCAATGGGCTGGTAGGCGAAATTGAACTGATCGTCGAGCGTGGCGGTGATGGCGCCGGAGGCGGTGTCAGTGCCGGCGGCGATGGCGAAAGTGAATTCCGTAGCGGCGCCGATGTCGTTGGCAAGGCCGGCGGTGGTGTTGTACAGGCCCGTGACGACAAACGTGCCGTCATAAGCGGAGTTGGTGGCGCCGGAGATGGTGATCATCTGCCCGATCTGTACGCCGCTGGCCGTATTGGTGACGGCGGTGGCGACGCCGCCGGTCCGGCTGAGGGAGCTGATCGAGAAGGGCGTGGAGGAGAAGCCCGCTCCGCCGCCGGCGAGAGTCCACTGGTTAACCGTGGTTCCGGTGGAGAGGGTGGTGGAGCTCGTGGCCCAGCCGGGATTGCCGGGTTCGTTGATGTCGGAGTCGGACCAGCCCGCGGGAAGACTGCTCGCGGGGTTGCCGATTTCATTGGCCACGTAAACGCGTCCGAAGACATTGGGGTCGGCCACCATTATGCCGCTCCATTGCTCGCTGGAGTTGTTGAGTAGGAGCCAGGTATTGCCGCCGTCGTCGGAACGATAGATGCCTTCGAATGAGTCACCGGCCGGGGTGCCGTAAATGTAGATGGCGGGATAGGAGCTTCCCGGCGCCGGGGCGCCGACGGCCATTGAGCCGGTATTCACGTTGGTGCTGTAGCTGTACGGATGGGAGAAGCTGGCGCCGAAGTTGGTGGATTCGTAGATTCCGACGTACGTGCCGAGCCACAATTGACCGGCGACGGTCGGATTCACAACGAATGTCGGGTTTCCCGTGGCGATCGCACCACCGGCGGATTCCGTGAACGACGCGCCGCCATTGGAACTGATGTAAAGGGTCCAGGAGTTGTCGCTGGTGTTTTCGGTCCAGTAATAGAAGTAGTTGGGATTGACGTTATCGGAGAGGATAGTGCCGCCGGTGGGGAGCGACCCGGAAGCGCCGAGCGTGGATAGAGTCCAACTGGAGCCGTGGTTGGTGGAGTAATAGGCGGCCTCACCGGAGGGCGCCCAGACGATGGTGGAGCCGTTGGCGGAGATGGCGACGGTGCCGTTGCTGTAGCCGCTGCTTCCACCGGGATTGGCGGAGAACTGGGTGAAGGTGACTCCGTTGGTGGAATAGAATCCGTAGACTGTGCCCAAGTTTCCGACCATAACGGCGTCTTGGGGATCTAGTCCGGCGGAATCGACGGAGGTGAGGTTGCCGCCGCCACCGTTGAAGAAGACGTTGCCTTGCGTGGGAGAAAACGTGAGGGTGGTAAAAGCGAAGCCGCCGACGTCGCCCATGGCGCCGTAGAGCGGCATGCCGCCATTGGGGGCGTCCATACCTAGGACCGCCGTCATCACAATCCCGGAATCGGGAAAAAACCAACTGTTTGGCGCGGTGAGGGCCGTGGTGCTGGTGCCATCGTTGGTGGCCCAAATGCCCCCGCCATAGCCGTGCACGATCTGCGCAGGATTGAAGGGATTGATGGCGACGGTGCACGCCCAGTTGCCGATGTTGTCGCCGCTTGAGGCCATATAAGGCGCAGTGGTAGTGTTTCGAGTGGGGGCGTAGCCGGTATAACTGGCAGTATCGTAAAGCGCGGTCCAGGTAGGAGAGGAAGCGTTGGCATTGGTTGTGCGCCAGATTTGCTCGCCGTAGTTGTAGCGGTCAAGGCTGGCGACGACGAGCGTCGTCGGGCTCTCGGGATCCAGGGCCAACCCGCAGTAGCCGAAATAGTCGTAGGGCGATGCTTGCGGATCGACGGGGGAGATTTCCGTCCAGACGCCGGTGGAGGTGTTGTAACGGAATAATCCTCCATCGCTCGGCTCGGTGGGGGCTTGGTCGTTGGCGTAGGCCAGGTAGAGATTGCCATCGGAAGCCATGGCGGCGCGATTGGGCATAAATCCGGTCGGGGCTGAGCCGGTGCCGGTGACTTCGGTAAACGACGTTCCGCCGTTGGTGGTTTCGAAGAGATTGGTGCCGCTGGCAGTGGAATCTTCGCCTACGAAGATCTCCTGCGTAGGTTTGCCCACGGTTCCGCCATTGGGATCGAAAAGAACGCAATTGATGCTCGCCGACGTGGAGAACGACGTGACCTGGCTGAAGGAGTGTCCGGCGTTGGTGCTTTCCCAAAGGCCGTTGGCGTTGCTTCCCAGGAAGATAATATTGCTGTCGTAGGGGTCGACCGCGATGCGTTCGCCGGCGCCGCGGCCGTCCATATTGCCGCCGACCCAGAAGCTCAGGGGAGTTACGCCCCAGGTTGCGCCGGCATTGGTGGAGTAGAGCACATAGCCGTCACTTCCAGAATACAACCCAGTGTCGGCGTAGAGATTGTTGGAATTCTCGGGGTCGATGGCGAAGCTGAGGACGCCGTTTGAGCCCCCGCTTCCGTTGCCCTCCCAATTGAGCAATTGGGTCCAGGAAGTTCCATCGTTGACGGTTTTATAGAGTCCGCCAACGTCGGTGCGGGCGTAGATGACGTTTTGATTGTGAGGATCGTAGAAGATGCCGGTGACGAATCCCCCCGCGCCGATGTTGATGTTCTGCCATGTATAGGCGGCGCTGGAGAGATAGAGCCGATTCTCCAGCGGCTCAATAGAGGACGCTTGGCGAACGGCGCGAATACCGCGTTTATTGGGAAGAGAATGCCCCTGCCAGCGCTCCCTGGGCCTCGAACTCATAACCGCCTCCTCGACTACCCGGAACAAATGAGAAACTATCCGGCAAACATCCAGATTGCGGCGACCCGCCGGTCGACGGTAAATCGACTATACCATCATTTTCCCGCGTATAAAGCGTTTTCTGAACGGAATATTTGCGATGGCGTCGGGAATAGACCGGGAAATCCCCGTCTGCGCCCATCGACTCGGCGTATCGCAGCGGCAGTATTTCCCTCCGTAAATACCGACTCAATTCATCTTTGGAGCGATTGGACGGGAATCCGGCATGCAAAGGCCCGGGAAGGGGGTATATTTTGCGCCGGCAATCGTATCAATTGATTAGAATTTTGTTGACCCGCGTACGAAAGAGGCTAAACTGTCCAAATAGTCAGCAAGCGATTGCTGTAGCGTTAAAGCGATCGGAAGGCTCCGAGGAATCCAGTTGGAGGGTACTATGCAGCGCGATCAGGCGTCGGTCTCTAAATGTTTTTCTGGTAACAACATACGACAAAGCAAGTTGGTGGTGAAACGAGCGCTTCTTGCGCTAGCCGCGGGCGCGGCGTGTGAGATGATGTTCTCGCAGGCGGCTCACGGTCAGACTTCCACCTGGACAACGACTTCAGGAACCTCAAATTGGAGCACGCCGGGCAATTGGGTCGGCGGTGTTCCAACCAGCGGCGCGACAACTGTCGTTGACTTCTTTGACCCCGCCAACACTCTCGGTCCGGCGGGCGGCACCACGGTCGAAGGTGACGTCGATGCCGGCCTTAGTGCAGACCCCTTTAATCTCGAACAACTGAACCTGAACGGCACAACGACGGGCAGTGGAACGGGTACAGTGACGATCGGGGGCGCCAACGAATTGGAATTCACCGGGACTGCCGCACAGATCAACATGAACGCCCTGTACGGCGCCGGCGCTGGGACGACGTATAACATTACTGACGCGATCAATTTCAACTCGGCTACGACAATTACATTTGCCAGCACCAGCGGCGGCAATTTGAATTTCAACGATGAACTGGACGGCGCGGGCACAATCACGATTGCGGACAACACGTACGGAGCGGGCGGGGCCGACCGGCCTGTGGTCTTCAACGGCAGCGCGACCGCGACATCGACATATACGGGAAATGTCAACGTATCCAGCGGCGTTCTGCAACTCGGCAATACCGCCAATATTTTGGGAACCAACACCGGAGGCACGCAAACCGTCACGGTGAGCAGCGGCGCATCGGTCGTTTTTGCATCCGGCGACGCGGCGGCCGCTGAACCGCAGAATTTCGTCCTGAACGGAGCCGGCACCGGCGTGGTAGCCAACGGCCTGCTCGGAACCGGCGCGGATTCCGCCTTGGACGTGGATAACATCGCCTTCGGAAATGCCTCCATTGGGGCGTTGAATATTGCAACCGCGTCGACCGTTCGCGTGGACTACAACGCCACCAACGGCACGTCGAATCTG
>JBEKXM010000373.1:0-7775 GCA_049512115.1 Tepidisphaeraceae bacterium
CGAACAGCAGGCTGGCGGTGCTGATGGCGGCGGCAACCATCAGGAGCAAGCTGAGCACCAGAAGCTGGGCGTAATCCCGATTGGCGCGCAGCTCGAACAGCTTCACGAGGTGCAGCAGCACGATGAACTGTCCAACGGTGAGAATCGGCGAGGTCCCGCCCGCGCGAACTTCCAACGTCACCAGGGCGAGCGAGGCGAGCGTGACCAGACTGGCGAGGAGGCGCGGCATCGGAGCGAACCGCCCCGTTTTCACCAGCCACACGTGCAGCAGAATGCCTCCCGTGGCGATGATCCAAAGCCCCGGCGACTGCGCCGCCACGGCAAACCCCCAGACCCCCAGCATGAGCAGGGAATAAAATGCGGCGCGGAATTGGTGCAGGTCGTACATGGGTCAACGAACCATCCCGTCCATCTGTTCCGCCGGCATGCACCGGGAGAAATCCACGAGCGGATCGAACTGGAACCACGAGCGAGTTTGCTCGGACTTCACCGCAACCACGACCATTCCGCCGCGCGCACGCTGGGCGAGGGTCGGCTGGGAGGCGCGGGAAGCGATCAGCACCGGAGTCACGCCCTCGCCCAGCAGTCCCTTGCCGTGTTCGATCAGTTGCTGAGCCGGCGCGGTGCGATTGATGGGCAATCCACCGAGGGCGGCGAGAATGTCGCGGCAATGCCGCTTGCCGCGCTGCGGCGAGATGGTCGTCCATTTTCCCGCCCAGGCGCATAGACCGACCGCCATGCCCGAGTCCATCGCCCGGCTCGCCAGCGATGCCGCCATCGCAATCGCTTTTTCCACCGTCGCGTGTTCCGCCAGGGTGGGCGTCTCGATGAAGGAATCCAGGAGGATGAGCAACTTCGGCGGCGAGATTTGGACCATTTCGCGGCTGACCAGCTCGCCGATGCGGGCGCTGCGCTTCCAATAGATCCAGCGCGGATTGTCGCCCTGGCGGAATTCCTTGACGCCGTAAAACTCATCCGTGCCGTTGCGGCGGGGCTTCATGTTGGCGCCCCCGCGCTCGGCCGACTGGCACAGCGCCAGCAGCCGCGGGCTTACCACGCCGATCGCGGGATAGATCAGGATCGCATCGTCGCATCGCCCCATCAACGCGCGCTTCACGAACCCGAACGGAAAGCTCGTGCTGATCTGAAAACTGGTCAGCTTGTGGCTGCCCCGACGCTTGGGAATCACGGTGATGGGCACCGTCGCCGATTTTCCCGCCGCAACGTGGAGCAGGTATGCGTGGGGTTGCTGCGTGAACGCCTCGGCGCCGTCGAGTTCCGCCAGACAAACGGACAAACTCGGCCAAATCCGCTTGGCGTTGAAAAAGTCATATTGAATCGTCGCCGACTGCCCGACCGCCGCGTATTCGGGAATCACCCGCCTCACCTTGAGCCGCGTCAGCACCAGCCGGCAAATCATGGCGCTGATCAGCAAAATGCCGATCATCAGCCCAAACACGCCGAAGAGAAGGTTCGCCTGGCTGTTGATCGCCGCCAGGCCCATGAACAGCATCATCGTGCAGTAAATCAATCCGGTGAGTGAAAAGTCGACGTTGGGCCTGCGGCGAATCGGGGTGGTGTGACTGTCGGCTTGAATGCCCCCCGGCCCGTGACGCCGGCGGGAAGTGATCCGCCGCCACATCGCAACGCCGTGCGGACGCAACCGCTCGATGAGATTGATGTCCGTCGCCCGGGCCATGATGGATGATAGGACGACTGGATGCCGTCGCGTCTAACGCGGGGCCGGCGTCACGTCCAAGATCGACTGAAGCACGCGGCTCGTGGCAACCACGTCGCCGTTGTGAAGATACGTCTTGCTCACCACGCGGTGGGCACAGCAGGCAATGAAAAGCGTTTTCACGTCATCCGGGGTCACGTAATCCCGGCCGGCGACCACGGCGGCGGCCTGGCACGCCTGTGCCAGCGCCAGCGCCCCGCGCGGTGAAACGCCCAGGTGCAACTGCTCGTGATGCCGAGTCGCCTCCGCCAGGTCCAGAACGTAATCGACGATTGACGAATCCATGCGCGTCCGGCTGGCGATGTCCTGGATGGCGACCACCTCGGCGGCGGTCATGACGGGCTTGAGCTGATCCAGCGCCGCCCGCCCCGGCTGGGTCGTCAGGATGCGCTGCTCGGCCGTGCGGCCCGGATATCCCAGCGACACCCGCAGCAGGAACCGGTCGAGCTGATTCTCCGGCAGGTAATACGTCCCCTCAAACTCAAACGGATTCTGCGTCGCCACCACCATGAACGGACGCTGCAGCACCAGCGTCTGATTCTCCACGCTCACCTGTTCTTCGCTCATCGCCTCCAGAAGCGCCGATTGCGTGCGCGGAGTCGTCCGGTTGATCTCGTCGGCCAACACGATGTTGGCGAAAATCGGGCCCGGCTTGAATTCAAACGCCTGGGTGTGGCCGTTGAATACCGAAACGCCCAGCACGTCGCTGGGCAGCAAATCCGGCGTGAGCTGAATTCGGCTGAACTTGCAATCCAGGCTCCGTGCCAGCGACCGCGCCAGCACGGTCTTGCCCACGCCCGGCACGTCTTCGATCAAGACGTGGCCCCGCGCGAACAGCGCCGTCATAAGCAGGTTGATCGAGCGCGTATCCCCCAGGAAAACGGTCCCGATGTTCTTTCTAAGCCGGTCGATCTGCGGGTTGGCCACTGAGCTTCCTTAAAACGCGAACCGTCAGAATTTTAACAAAGACCCGGTCGAAATACATCAACCCTCATTGCGGGCTTCCGTAAGGCGAATTTGGCCCCACATATCCGGACGTAAGGTGCCCTGCCGGGTATCCGCTGACGCTGGCATGCACGATATACCCGTCGCCGGCGTTCACGGCATCGACGTGTCCGTCCAGGTAGGCGACGTTGGCCGTGTTTTGATGCCGCCAATGCACGAAACCGCCGTAGGGGCTTAAATCCGGCGTTCCGGAGGGGCTCATGTCAATCCCCAGGTAAAACGGCTCATGGAAGCTGCCGGTGGGAAAACCATCCATCTGCACGCCGTCGGCGAACACAGCCGTCTGGACCGGACAAAGCACGCGCGTGATCTTGAAGACTTTACGTTGATACGAATAAGGACTCAAGAAGACGTTAAGGCCGTAGTTGGCGGCGTGGACGGCGAATTCGGAAACAAAATTGGGATCGTCGTATGGAAATGCCGGGCAATGCAGCGCACTGGCCATCCCGGCTCCAAAATAAGCCGACAACAATCCGCGGCTGGGGTCCAAAGCGCGATTGAGCAGCGGAAAGGCATTGTCCGTCCAGCCAAACCACCAGTCGGTTTGTCCACCCGGCAGCGCCACGGAGTTGGGCGTCATTATCCCATGCTGCTCCGTCGCATAGGCGTTGAATGCCAGCACCATCTGCCGCAGATTCGATTTGCAAAGCGTCACGTTGGCCGAGGCGCGGGCCTTGGCCAATGCCGGCAGCAGCAATCCCATCAGCAGTGCCACCACGCCGATGACGACCAGCAGTTCGATCAGTGTAAAAGCGCGTGCCGCAACCCCGCATTTCCATGCGGCGCCGCGGGACCGCCGTCGTTCCACACCACGCCAAATCATTTAAGCCTCGCGGCGCTTTCTGCGATGCAGCAGGCACAGCAATCCCAAGCCCGCTCCCGCGATGCCGGGCTCCGGCACATCCGCCGGCAACCCGTTGGCGGCGGCAAAGGCATCCAAGGCCGCAATATCGCCGGCCGAGGCCGCGCCGCTGACGCCTTGGTTGAAGTTCGCCGCCAGGTCGCCGAAATCGGCGGCATTGACCAGGCCGTCGTAGTTGAAGTTGCCCTGGTCCCAGCCGGTGACCGGCTGGTTGAAGTTCGCCGCCAGGATGGTGAAGTCGGCGGCGTTGACCAGGCCGTCCAGATTGGCGTCGCCCAGCAGCGTGTAGGCCACTTCGATCTGGCCCGAAGCCAGGTTGGCGACGACGCCGTCGGCCCCGTCGGCATAGCCCAGGCCATATTTCAATCCGCCATACGTCAACGGCGCCGAGGTAACGATGCCGCCGGGTCCGTTCCCTGCCCCGCCGTTGTAGCCGGATTTGATGTACCCCGCGATTGCCGAGATCGGACTGACCGCCGAGTAGTCAATGATGATGTGGTTATTGTTCACATCCAGCACGCCGTTGCCGGTGATCGACAGCGACGTGATGTTCACGCTGCTGGCGGGGCTGCCGCTGCCCAGGGTCACAGCGGGGGCAAGCTGCAATGTTCCGCCGGTGATGCTGACTCCGCCCGTGGCCAGGGCGCTCGTGGCCGCGGGAGTTGCCGTTGGATTGATGAGCAGCGTTCCGCCGTTGACGGTGGTTCCGCCGCTGTAGGTATTCGCCGTGCTCAGCGTCAGCGTTCCGCTCCCGGATTTTGTGAGCGAACCGGCGCCCGCGATGCCGCCGGAGCCGCTGATGGTGTAGTTGCCGGAACTGCTGACGATCACCGCGCCCGGACTGACGGTGCTGTTTAACGTCACCGTAAAATGTCCGCCGTTGGCGTCGCTGAAGGTGACAGAATCGCAATCGCTGTAAACTGTAGCGCCGGCGCCGTTGTTCCAGTTGTTGTTGTGGTTGATATCCCACGTCATGCCGTCGCTTGGCGAACCGGCGCCGGCGTTGTTCCAGACCAAGGGTGTTACAGAGATTCCGGTTTCCGGCAGCCGCGGTGGATTATCATTGGTAAAGCTGTTGTACCACCCGTCAAACGAGCCATTGGAAATCATCGTGTCGCCCGCCCCCAAACTGGCGTCCGTCCAGTTCACCGTCTTGTTGACGCCGTCGTAAACGCCGTTCAAATAGCGCCAATAATCGGCCGCATTGCCGCTGTCGGATTCAAAACTGAAATTGTCCACCTGATATTCATCGAATTCCGGGTAATAGGTAGACTGGAATGTCAGCCGCGGATCGGCCGCCGCGATGTTCTGAAGCATCTGAAAACCACTGACCGGNCTGCCGCCGGTGTCCTGAAAGTCGATCACCTCGTAGGAGGTATACTGCCCGGACCCGACAATCCCTTCCACGTCCAGAACGTTGCCATCGGATAAGACGATGTTGGCAACCGGATCGGCATGGGCGGCGGAGGCAATGCCGCCGGCCAATGCCGCAAAAATAACGCGGGTGCTGCGACGCATGATGGACCTCGTGCATGGTGAAAACGCGGTTTGGAAGAAGCAGCGGCCAAACGGCCGGCCAAACGGTCTTCACAAGCCAAAATTAAATGTGCGTTTCCGAAAGCTGATTCGCGCAGCCCAATCGGACATGACTTCGGGACGTGCATCCGCCCATCCCGCATGGCAGGCAGGTCTTCTGGCTCGTGACATCCGGCACAACTCTTCCCGGTGGGAACCACCAGTGATGCTTAAGTACCGGTCGGGCTTTGCCGCCCGCGTGAGGTCACTAACAGCGGCGCGTCCGCGGCGGATTTTCACCGCCTTCCCTGACGCCTGCGAAAGCTACGAAACCACGAATCGCCGGCGATGTCAATGGATCGGATGAAAAAAACAGCCGCAAAAATTTAGACGTGCATTCCTACGGAGCGCCCACGGGGGCGCGCGGCGCCGCGCCGGCCGCCAGAGCGGTTGACGAGTCGATCGTGCTCTGGGCCTCATCGGCGGCGCGCTGGTGATCGTGCGCGCCCGACGAATCCCCGATCAGCGTTGCGAACTGCGCCCACTGGTGATTGGCCTCGACGACCCCCATCAGCGCCAGGATTCGGCGCTGATCCGCCGCCGGGCCTAAATCGGTCGCCCCATACCTCTGGTCGCTGTACGCGTCCACCGTTTCCCCGAACGCCTTGTTGACGTCGTCCTCGGATTGCTTGAGCTGGTCCGGATCGGGCTTGGCCAAGTCGTTGAACGACCCAGGCATCCCCACCCCCGTCTTTTCCTTGGCCAGCAGCGTGGTGATGCCGGGAACTTGAATGGCCCTGCTCGTCGCCGCGATGTCCAGGTTCTTGAAATATCGCGCCGCATCGGCCGGGGAGACGGGGAACCCGTCAAACATCCGGTCGATCTGGAGATCGATCCGCGTCTTTGCCGCCGCCACCGACGCCCGCGCTTCCAGCGCCGACGCCATCTCCAGATTGAAATACATCGGATGCAGCGTCTCCTCGGCCTGTTGCCAGATGATCGTATCCGGATCGTCCTGCTTCTCGCGGATGTCGGCCATCCATTGGCCACGAAGCTGATTGCACTGCACGATCACGTTGTTGAGATGCGGAATCACGGAGTTCAACTCGCTATTGACTTTGTCCCGAAGCCCGGCCGCGTCCAGCATCGCCTTGGCCAGGTCCTGCGCCAATCCGTCGATGGTCTGGTTGCCTCCGTCGGCGCTGGCGACGATCAGGTCCTGCTCGGCCTTCTTCTGGGCCTGAATCTGTTGAGAGATGGTCTCCCATCTCGTTTGCTGGGCATTGATTTGATCGTCCAGCGTTTTGATGGCGGCTTCCAGGGCCGTCCGCTTTTCGGTGGCGCCGTCAAGGTCGGCTTTCAATCGCGCCAGTTTGACCGCGAGCGTCGCCACCTGGGAATCCGCGATCGCGGCGTCACGCCGGGCGTTCGCCGCCGCCGTCGTGTCGTTCACCTGCTGATCGCCCAATTCACCTTCGGCCCTCCGCAAATACGTCTCCGCCTCTCCGCTCTTGGCCGCGCTGAGTTTGTGCGCGGCTTCGGCGTCCGCCTGGTTCTTTTGAATATCGCCGTTAAGCGTTTCGATCTCCTGCGTGACGGCAAACAGCGTCGGCGACGTGACGCTCCCGTTGCGGTCCGACGCGCTCGGATTGGGCATCATCCACGTCAACTGGTCGGCGGACCCGGCGATTTGCGCCTGCATCGCTCTCAGCGTCTGGACCTGTGCCGACGAATCGTATGACTTGAGCGTATCCACGCTGGCCTGCGAACTGGCAATCTGCATCGCCAGCGACTCGATGTCGTTGACGTTCCGGCTGA
Organism: Tepidisphaeraceae bacterium; assembly: GCA_049512115.1. Lineage (GTDB taxonomy): Bacteria > Planctomycetota > Phycisphaerae > Tepidisphaerales > Tepidisphaeraceae > PALSA-1353. The sequence goes on from JBEKXM010000373.1 coordinate 6,939, forward strand.
TGACCAGTTCCTCCGAACGCAGCTCGGCGATCATCATCATGACCCGCTCCAGCCGAAGCTGGGATTGCCGCGCCCGAACCAGAATCTGCATCTGTGTCGACAGATCGCGATTGTTGGCCAGATTGTCGAAGGTTGATTGAATTTTTTTGAGATCGTCCAGACGCTGCGCTTCGGTCCGGTTCGGCTGACCCTGGGCTTCGGCCCGGTCCTGGTCCGCCTGGGCAATCGCGTCCCTGGCCGCGCGGTCGGCTTGCTGTTCACTGTTTCCGCACGCGATCAGCGACAGAAATCCCGCGCAAACCAACCCCATCATTAATCCCGATATCGCCGCCTTCAGCTTAAACATCGAATGAATCTCCGCATGAATCTCTTTGGGCAGGCCAGAAGGCGCCATTTTCGCCGTGATGGCCGTTCAAGTCAAATCGCATCCCATTGCCAGCGCAGTTGTAGTGGTCTTATCCTATGGTCGCTTGCCTGGAGATATTGACCCGCAGGTCGCCGCGCGCGAGAAACGAGTAGTTGAAATTAACACTTTTGACGTGGCGGTACGCGTCCGAGGGTTCCAAAGAATATGACCCAGCAAGTTCCCGATCCGACTCGGGGACCCTATCCACTCGGTTATGAGGTGGTCGATCGCAATCGGCGTCCGCCGCTGGGCACGGCAGTGGCCATCATCAGCATCTGCGTTGCTTTTCTAAGCGTGTGGGCCAATGGATTTTCCGAAAGACGCGCCATCGACGACATGTGGCACGCGGTTCACGATCCGATTCGGATACAACACATAATGGCGGCGCAAGCGGTGCATAACTCCGTCGCGCGAAAGAACGCCGCGACTCG
>JBEKXM010000374.1:0-4928 GCA_049512115.1 Tepidisphaeraceae bacterium
CGGTCGCGACGTATCCAGCCGATTTGGAATCGTTCGACGCGGCGGAGGCGAAGCCTTCGGCGGCATATCCGCTGGGATTCAGCGCCGCATCAAGAAACGCCCCTCTGGATCCCTGCCCGCCGACGCCCCGCTCCCCTTCCACGATCAACACCTTGATTTGCCCCACCACGTTCACCGCGCGATAGCGCACGTCGTCGATCGGAAGCCGATTGTCGCTGAACAGCGACGCCGTGAAAACGTGAATCCCCGGGGTCAGCCCATTCACCGTGATCGTCTGCGGTGACGCCGCCGCCGTCGCCTTCACGTTCATCACTCCCGGCGCCAGCGCCACGCCATCCAGCTTCAGCACCATCCTCGGCTCCGTCGGGCACGGCCCGTAGCCCCGAACGTCCGCCACCATGTTCGCCGGGAACCTGCTGGTCACCAGCGAATCCGCCGGCGCCAAATCCACCACGGCCTGGTTCCATTGCCCCGGCTTGCCCAGGTTGAAATGGGTGATCCCCGATTTGTACAACACGCCAAGCTCCCGCCCAAGCTGCCCGATCACCTCACCCTGGGTTTGCCATGCCACCCGCGTCGAATCGTCGATCAGATACAGGCTCTTGTTGGAATTCACCGGCTGGCGCCTGGCGATGTCCCGCGCCAGCGCCAGCGCCCCCGCCTCGTCCGTCGCACCGTACGATTGCTCGATCCGATTCACCGCATCCTCCGCCGCCTTCAGATCGTAAATCGGCGAAGAGATGATCTGCGCCGGCGGCGAGGACGCGGTCACGATCGCCACCGATTCCCCGCCCGAACTCATCCGCTGGATCAGCGCCTTGGCGATGATCTTCGCCTGGTCCAGATGGGTCTTGGCCCCGGCGCGATCGGCTTGGTAGGCCATCGAATAACCATTGCCGATCACAAAGACGTGCAGCCCCGTGCGCCGCCCCGCCAGATCGGCCAAACTGCTGTCCTGACACCCCAGCGGCCGCGACAGCGCCAAGCCCGCCAGCAGCAACACCAGGCACCGCGTCGCCAGCAGCAGCAACTGCTCGAACCTCAGCCGCCGCCGATTCTTCTTCATCGCCCGGAGCAGGAATTCCATCGCCGCCCATGGAACCACCTTGAACCGGCGCCGATTCAGGATGTGAATCACGATCGGGACCGACACCAGCCCCGCCCCCGCCCAGAAAAGCAGCGGCGAAACCAACGCGAATGCCAGGGCCGGTTCGTACGTCATGACCATCGCGGTCCTCACCGAATGCTCGCCGCCCGAACGGCCAGGAAGCCGCTCAACGCCACGTCCAGCGGCTGACCGCTGTTCAACTGCGTGAAATCAATGTGCACCCCCCGGCACATCTTCTTCAACTGGGCCGTGAATTCCGACAGCTCGGCCAGATATCCCTGCCGCAAACTCTGCGGCTCGGTCAGCAATTCGCCCATCTCCTCCAATCCCTTGAACAACGTCACGTCCTGAAAGGGAAACTCCACCTCCATCGGGTCCAGGACCTGAAAGGCGATCACCTCGTGCTTGCGATAGCGAAGATGCCGCAACCCCTGCTGCACCGAATCCATGTCGTCGAAGAAATCGCTCAGCACCACCACCAGGCTGCGATGGGTCAGCTTTTCCGCAAGCTGGTCCAGCACCCGCCCCGTCCCCGTCTTCTTCAGCCTGGGAACCAGCAAAAGCTCGTGCGTGATCGTCTTCCATTGTCCCGGCGAATTACTCGGCTTGAAATACCGCCGCAGCTCGTTGTCGAAGATCGCCAATCCCACCGAATCCTGTTGCCGGATCACCAGGTACGACAACGCCGCCGCGATCGCCGTCGCGTGATCGTACTTGGTCCACGACGCCTGGCCGTCGCCCACCGAGCCGTACCCCATCGATTCGCTGGCATCCACCACGCAGATCAGATGCAGGTTGGTCTCTTCCTGGTATTGCTTGAGATAAACCTTGTCGGTCTTGGCAAACACTTTCCAATCGACGTGGCGGATATCGTCTCCCGGCACGTATTGGCGATGCTGCGCGAATTCCACGGATATGCCGTGATAGGGCGAGCGATGCATTCCGGCCATCAGCCCCTCGACGATCAGCCGGGCGCGCAGGTCCAGCGACCCGATCCGCGCCAGCGTGCGCGGCTCAAGATAACGGCGATAATCGGTCGCGGGTTCGGACACAAGCTCAATTGCCGGAATAATTGGAAGCGAACTCCTTGCGACTCAAAGTGATAATCATTGCAACTTTGATCAGATCGGCATTGTCCAGAGCCTTGTTGGCTATGTCCCAAACCAGACGCTGCCGCTCGGGGTGCCCCAATCGGTCGAATTTCGCAGAAACAACGATAAACCGGTAGCGATCGCGCCTCACCTGCTCGTGGTCGACTTGTGCGCGCGGGATTCCCTTTCGAAGCGCGGCCAGCAGTTTCGCAACATAAGAAGGGTCCATCACAGTTTTTTGAGCCATTTTTTCACCTCTTCAACGGTCTCCAGATATCGTTTCGCGTCGGCGATTTCGGCGTGACGCGGAGAATATCGAGCGTAAACGGTCCATTCGGCGCATATATCTTGGAATCGCTCCCAGACTGACGACCCGGATTTTGTCTTGGCCCTACGAAGTTTTTCCTTGAGCTCGGGCAGAAAGCCGCACGTGTCGTCAAGCTCGTGACTCCGATACATCAGGTCGAACACTTCCTTGTCAGAAGATGATAGCCTTGCCGGATCAATCTCGGATTTCAAATTTGGGTGTCTGTCAAGCAACAATGCCTTTAACAGACATTCGATCGCAAACCCCGCCATGTACATTGCTCCATTGGCTCGATCTCTGTTACCGCTGTTGGTGAGGCATTTTGCGTCGCCAAATCTCTTTTCCGCCGCGGCGCGCAGTTGGTCAGGTTTCAACCGGAGCTTTGCGAAGATGTTCTGGGTCAGAGCCATCTGCACGCATTTCACGCCGCCGGTGCATCCTTCATCATTCGCGCCGCCGTCCGGTCCAGCTCGTCATACTGCTGGCGCGGGATGTGCTCCAACAACCTTCGCACGAGATCGTCGCTCTTGATCCCTTCGGCCTCGGCGTTGAAATTCGTCACGATCCGATGCCGCAGCACCGGCAACGCCACTTGCCGGATGTCCTCCGTGCTCACGTGATACCGCCCTTTGAGCAGCGCCCGAGCCTTGCCCGCCAGGATCAGGTATTGGCTGGCCCGCGGCCCTGCGCCCCAACCCACGAATTCATTCACGAAATCCGGACACCCCCCTTCGGTGCGCCGCGTCAGCCGGCTGAATTGCAACGCATACCGGATCACGTGATCGGCCACCGGCACCTTCCGCACGATCTCCTGAAGCTGCAAAACCTCCTCCCCGCTCAGCACGTGCTTCAATTCCACGTTCCGCGACATCGTCGTCAGACGCACGATCTGGAATTCCTCGTCCTCGGTTGGATATCCCACGTTGATGTTGAACATGAACCGATCCAATTGCGCCTCCGGCAACGGATACGTCCCCTCCTGCTCGATCGGATTCTGCGTCGCCAACACAAAAAACGGCTGCGGAAGCCGATGCTGCTTCCCGCCCGCCGTCACCTGGTGCTCCTGCATGGCTTCCAGCAGCGCCGCCTGCGTCTTGGGCGGCGTCCGGTTGATCTCATCGGCCAAGATCACGTTGGCGAAAACCGGCCCGCGCACGAACCGAAGTTGTCTCCCTCCGGTGGTCTTGTCCTCTTCAATCACCTCCGTCCCGGTGATGTCCGACGGCATCAGGTCCGGCGTGAACTGAATGCGGCTGAAGCTCAACCCCAACGTCCGCGACAACGTCGAAATGAGCAGCGTCTTAGCCAACCCCGGCACGCCCACCAACAGCGCATGCCCCCGGCAAAACAACGCGATCAGAAGCTCTTCGATCACCCCTTCCTGCCCGACGATCACCTTGGCCAGCTCCGACTTCATGTCGTGGTAACCTTTCTGGAGCTTTTCGACCGCCGCCAGTTCGTCCCCCGCCAAGTCGCCCGGCTGTCCTTCCGCGATGCCGAGTTGTGATTCCATGGTCCCGACCTCTCTTTTTTTGATGGTTGGCCGATATCGCCGGTTGTTTCTATCCCAAGAACTGGGAACAATCCATAGACGCGCCGATGGGCGGGAAAGTTTCAAATGCCTGAACTGCCCGAAGTTGAGACAATCGTCCGAAGTTTGCGCCCGCGGATCGTCAACCGGCGGATCGACGCCGTGCGAATCCTCCGCCCGGACATCGTCCAGCCCCCGGATATCGCTCTGGATTCAAAGATTCTACGCCGCACCATCGCCCATCTGCATCGTCGCGGCAAAAAGATCGTTTTCGAATTGGACGACGCCGCCAGCTTCTACATCCACCTCGGCATGGCCGGCCGGCTGACCATCGAGCCCTTTGAAGCGCCCATCCATCGCCACACGCACCTGATCCTGCAAATCGCCCAGACCGAGCTTCGCTTCGTCGATCCCCGCCGATTCGGCGGCGTCTTCTGGCTCGGAACGGACGGCCGCCCCGACGCCGGACTCGGACCAGAACCCCTGAAGATTACCGCCAAGCAACTGGCGCAGCGTCTGTCGAAAACGCGACGAGCCATTAAAGCCACGCTGCTGGATCAGAAAATGCTCGCGGGATTGGGAAACATTTATGCCGACGAATCACTTTTCAGCGCCCGGATCGATCCTCGAACCTCCGCCAACAAACTCTCCACGCCTCAGATCGCCCGCCTGAACCGAAGCATCAAGTCCGTCCTGAACCAAGCCATCCGCCACAAGGGCAGCACTCTCCGCGATTACCGCGATGCCGACGGCCGGCCCGGCGAATTCCAGAAGATTCACCGCGTTTACGATCGCGAAGGGAAACCCTGCGCCGTCTGCCGCACGCCGATTACGCGGATCGTGCTCGGCGGGCGATCAACGCATTTTTGCCCGAAATGTCAGCGGGGTTGA